>NZ_JBLWFS010000068.1:0-1219 GCF_048323755.1 Alkalihalobacterium sp. APHAB7 | reverse complement strand
AATCCGTAATGTCTAGTGGCGATAGCGAAGAGGTCACACCCGTTCCCATGCCGAACACGGAAGTTAAGCTCTTCAGCGCCGATGGTAGTTGGGGGCTTCCCCCTGTGAGAGTAGGACGTCGCTAGGCGTAATAATGGAGGATTAGCTCAGCTGGGAGAGCACCTGCCTTACAAGCAGGGGGTCGGCGGTTCGAGCCCGTCATCCTCCACCATTTTAGCCGGTGTAGCTCAATTGGTAGAGCAACTGACTTGTAATCAGTAGGTTGGGGGTTCAAGTCCTCTCGCCGGCACCATTTTTAAACAGTTTGTTAGAGCCATTAGCTCAGTTGGTAGAGCATCTGACTTTTAATCAGAGGGTCGAAGGTTCGAGTCCTTCATGGCTCACCATTTTAATATTGCGGGTGTGGCGGAATTGGCAGACGCGCTAGACTTAGGATCTAGTGTCTTTGACGTGGGGGTTCGAGTCCCTTCACCCGCACCAATTTTAGTGCGGAAGTAGTTCAGTGGTAGAACATCACCTTGCCAAGGTGAGGGTCGCGGGTTCGAGTCCCGTCTTCCGCTCCAAGTAAATAGTCTGCATTGCCGGGGTGGTGGAATTGGCAGACACACAGGACTTAAAATCCTGCGGTAGGTGACTACCGTGCCGGTTCAAGTCCGGCCCTCGGCACCATAATGCGCCCTTAGCTCAGCTGGATAGAGTGTTTGACTACGAATCAAAAGGTCGGGAGTTCGAATCTCTCAGGGCGCGCCATCTTAATACGGGAAGTGGCTCAGCTTGGTAGAGCACCTGGTTTGGGACCAGGGGGTCGCAGGTTCAAATCCTGTCTTCCCGACCAATTTATTTTATTGGGGCCTTAGCTCAGCTGGGAGAGCGCCTGCCTTGCACGCAGGAGGTCAGCGGTTCGATCCCGCTAGGCTCCACCAAAAAATATTTGTTAAGAAGGTTGACATCTTCATCAGTGTTTGTTAATATAGAGAAGTCGCTTTTAAGACATTTATAAAAGTTCTTTGAAAACTGAACAAAAAGCCAAGCGAAATAAATGAGATACATGATATCTCGTCAATGTTTTAAAAAACGTCACGTTTGTGACAATGAGCTATATCAAACACTTTTATGGAGAGTTTGATCCTGGCTCAGGACGAACGCTGGCGGCGTGCCTAATACATGCAAGTCGAGCGGACTTCATAAGAGCTTGCTCTTATGAAGTTAGCGGCGGACG
>NZ_JBLWFS010000066.1:0-1393 GCF_048323755.1 Alkalihalobacterium sp. APHAB7 | reverse complement strand
TATAATTGTGTAAAAAGAATAAGCCATATCAATTTCTGGTTACAATGTTTTCAACCACGAAAAACCGTAAAGGAGAAATTGATATGACTCAAATTAAGTTTACCCTAAATATGGAAGATTTAAAAGAGGAGGTCATGAACTCTGGTTTAGATGCCGTGATTAAATCTTCTCTTGTACTGGTATTAAATGAGTATATGGAAAAAGAGCGCGATGAATATATGGAATCTAAGTATTACGAGAGGGTTGGAAACCGTAAAGACTATCGAAATGGCTACTATGAAAGAGACTTTACAGTAGCGGTTGGAAAGCTTAATCTTAAGGTTCCTCGTACGAGAAATGGCGATTTCTCTACGACCTTATTTGAGAAATACCAACGCTCAGATCAAGCACTCGTTTTATCTATGCTTGAAATGGTGGTTAATGGTGTTTCTACTCGTAAGGTAACAAAGATTGTGGAACAACTTTGTGGTGAAAGTGTCTCCAAGTCTATGGTCTCAAGTCTTACAGTTAAATTAGATCCCATCGTAAAGACATGGGCTGAGCGCCCACTCAATGTCATGTACTATAAATATATCTTTGTCGACGCCATGTATATCAAAGTAAGAGAGCATAATAAAGTCGTGTCTAAAGCGGTGTATATTGCGGTGGGAGTAAATGATAAAAACAAAAGAGAGATCATTGGTCTAAGTGTTAATCATGCCGAGACTAAAGCAGGCTGGACTCAATTTTTCGATCAGTTAAAAGCAAGAGGATTGCAGTCTCCAAGAATGGTTATTTCTGACGCACATGAAGGCTTGAAAAATGCCATTAAGGATTCATTCATCGCAACAAGCTGGCAACGCTGTACCTTCCATTTCAAATGGAATATCGTCGATCGGATGCCGAAGAAGAACTCAATTGAGGCCAAAGAGATGTTGAAACGGATGTTTGATGCACCTTCTCCAGAGGAAGCAAGAAAGCTTAAAGGTGAATTTATTCAGGCATATGAAAATGAAAAAGGTTATGAAAAAGCGATTGAAGTATTAGATGACGGCTTTGAGGATGCGATTCAATTTTTGGATGAACCTATCGAAAATCGTACCAAAATTAGAACAACGAACAATTTAGAGCGCCTAAATGTAGAAATTAGAAGAAGAGAGCGCGTAATTAGAATTTTTCCTAATACCCAATCAGCATTACGTTTAATTGGGGCAGTATTAATGGATTACGAGAAAACGTTAGATCAAGGCAACCGAAAATACTTACCATGACCGCCCTATGCCTCACGCGAAGCGAAAATTTTTGGAGAAAGAGGGGGTACCCCCTCTTTCTCCAAAAAATAATAAACCCTACCAAAAAACTAGTTAGGTGAAAACATTGATTCTCAAATTTACACAGGATTGTGGACTTGACT
>NZ_JBLWFS010000065.1:0-1423 GCF_048323755.1 Alkalihalobacterium sp. APHAB7 | reverse complement strand
TTAAAAAAGGCTTAGGCCACCTTTAAAAGGTGATTTCTGTATTGCACAGGAGTCATCTTTTTTAGGTTCCATTGATATCTAGTATGGTTATAATGGCGGATATATTTGTCAATATCCTGTTTAAGCTCTTCAAACGTTTTACATGCTTTTATATCTACTTCATCTTTAAGATGACCGAAGAATGACTCGATGGGGGCGTTATCCCAACAGTTTCCTCTTCTAGACATGGACTGGTTTAATCCTAGTTTCCGAACGAGTTTTTGAAAGTCTGGATGTGTGTAATGAGTGCCTTGATCGGAGTGGATTAAGGCATCTTCCGCTTTCTTAAATTTTCGGTTTTTCTTAAGTTTAAGTAAGGTGTTTGTAGCCAATTCCATAGTGATGCGGTTAGACATATAATGCGCCAAAACTTCTCCTGTAGACCCATCTTTAATTACGGATAAATAGGCTCTCTGTCCACCGTAATAGTTCAGGTAAGTGATGTCAGTAAGAAGAACTTTGCCAGGCTTATCTTGTTTAAATTGGCGATTTAGTACGTTCGAGACCACTCGATGTTCCTTAGTGGCTTTCATCATTCTCCGATATGGATTTGCTTTCCTAATAGGGCAGAATATATTAAACTTTTTCATGACTCTACGAATTTTCTTCAAATTGTAGACACACTGAAATTGACCCGCCAATGTCATTTTAATTTGACGTGCCCCTTTCTTTCGGCCTTTAAAGTGAAAGGCTTTTAGGATAATTTCTTTAGCCTCTTCGTCCTTCTTTTCCTGGCGTTTCCTTTGTTCTTCGGACTTAGCTGAGAAATAATTATAGTAACCACTTCGTGATACCCCAGTAGCTTCACAAAGGAATTTCACCATGTTTTTTAGGTTATATTTTTCAATAACTTCACAAATAAGAATGTACTTCTGACTAGCAGGAAGCCTTACTTCTTCAGCCCCCCTTCTAACATACGAATCTTTTTTAGGAGTTCATTTTCTGCCTTTACAAGATTCATCTGAGCTTCTAACCTTGCATACTTCTCCTCAAGAGATAGTTCTTTTACTCGTGGTCTTCCAGAATTACCTTTTCTAGTGTCTTTCAGCCCCAACGAGCCTTCAGTTTTATAAGTATTTCTCCAACGTTCTGAAGCAGATTTAATTCTATTCATCCCGATAATTTCAACTTCAAATCCAGCTTCTTCAAAGATCTGCCTTGAAAACTTCCCTTTACTGAATTCAGAAACAAAATATTGTTTAAACTCATCGGTGTAAGTGATTCCCTTTGAACTAACGGTTTTCACATATGGATTTTTAGATAATTGTGTAATTTCTTTCTCTGTAAATAGCTTTTTACTCATGATTCTCCATCTCCAAGTTATGTCTCAATTTGTAGTTCTTACATTATACAAAAAAGTACCCTACAGAGAGAGCACTTTTTT
>NZ_JBLWFS010000064.1:0-1631 GCF_048323755.1 Alkalihalobacterium sp. APHAB7 | reverse complement strand
TTCGTATTATAAGGTTAGCCAGATAAGAAAATATTTCTGGTTGACCTTTTTTTATATGGTCTTATTATAACAGTAGCCAGGGTAGAACGTAACTGCTCGTGGGGCATTGATCCCGTCAACTAAACCGTTCGCCCCCTACTTGTAGAAACATGATTGAGGCTGGTTGGGACTTAGATCTCGTATAACAAGCGAAGCTATGATACTGCAAGGAGGATTAGGGGTTACTGGTAAATTAAAAGTCTAGGAGGAGATTCAGAATGAATCCAGTCATAGGTCTGGATGTTTCAAAGGGAGAAAGTCAGGTTCAAGCATTTCTTGATAAGGGGAAACCATTTCGTAAGAGTTTTAAAGTTAGTCATACCTTGGAGGGGCTTGCTTCGCTTAGAGAATTCCTTGAGGAAGTGAAAGAACAATCAGGTGTAAAACCATCAATTATTTTAGAGTCAACAGGGCATTATCAAACACCAGTTGTTCATTACTTAGAGGAACGTGGGTACTTATTAATTATCATTAATCCACTGATTTCTTATAAAGCGAAAAGTTCTAGTTTAAGGAAGGTTAAAACCGATGCAGTTGATGCTTATCACCTCTGCGAGCTGTTTTACAAAGAAGAGTTAGAACCATATAAAAAGCGTGGAGTGCAACTCTTAAACCTCCGGAATCTTACAAGACAACATGAAAATATAACAGGTACACTTATTCAAACTAAATTACAATTTCAAGCCATTCTTGATCAAGTGTTTCCTGAATATAGAGGCGTTTTTGGTGATTTGTATTCAGTGGTTTCACTGTTAACTTTATTAGAATTTCCATCTTCAGAGGACATTTTAAGCACAAGTGAAGAGGCACTAACTGAAAAGATTAATGAGCTTTGTAAAAGTCGTTCAATAAGGTGGGCAAATGAAAAAGCAAATGAACTTATAGCTGCGGCAAAACGTAACCCATTCGAAAAGACTATTTACCAGAGTCATATTCTAAGCCTTGGTATGTTTATCAATATTATTCTTCAATACAAAGAGCACCTATCAAAATTAGAGTCAGAGATAGATGCCCTTGCCAAAGAAGTTGAAGAATATAATATTATCAAATCTATCCCTGGTATCGGAGAAAAAATCGCGGCAACGATTATCTCTGAAATAGGTGAGATAGATCGATTTGATAACCCTAAGAAACTTGTAGCTTTCGCTGGTGTTGATCCTAGTGTATTCGAGTCTGGTAAGTTTACAGCTACCAGAAATCGAATTACGAAACGAGGTTCAAGTAGGCTTCGTCATGCTTTATATATGGCCGTCCGCTGTGCCATACGCGATTGTCGCAAGAAGAAGACGAGTGATGAAATCATTCCTCGTAACAAGAAACTACGTGAGTTTTATGATAAAAAGCGTGAAGAAGGTAAACCTTTTAAGGTAGCTGTTATTGCATGTGTAAATAAGCTCTTACATTGGATCTTTGCCCTTTTAAAAAGTAGTTCAAGTTTCCAAGATATAGATTAAGAGTTTTATCTGACTAAATACAACAAAACCTTCCAATAATGTACTTAGGGAAGGTTATTTAGTATGTCTATTTTTAGTATAGCATGTGGTTTTCAAGATTTTTATAGAAAAATATTGACAAACTATTAGCTGGTTTAG
>NZ_JBLWFS010000063.1:0-1663 GCF_048323755.1 Alkalihalobacterium sp. APHAB7 | reverse complement strand
TCGTCTAGGCCCCCTTATTTCGGACACGTCCTCGCGTTTTCTTTTATATCCATAGGTTTTCATTTCAGTGTAAGCAGGTAGAGGGAATTGTCCCCTCTTATTATCCTCAAAAAATACCTCTTGCCACGAATGACTTGACACGGAGCCTCGTCACGCCTGCTTCTCCTCCCAGGAACCCAGTTAATAAAGCAATCTGGTTCACCAAAAAGGTTGTCATGCGTTGCTCCATATCAAGTCGTGCACGAATGGAGTAAGTGCTTTCCTACACAGTAAGGGGACATTTTCCTCTTGCCGAATGTTGAGCCCTATCATTTATAAACTTATTTCTTGAATCGGAATTTCACCGGCTAATGAAAGTTGACTGAATGCCTTTGGTGAAAGATTCTTTAAACTACCATGTGGACGAACGGCATTATAAAAATCAATATATCGATCAATATAGTAATACGCCTCCTCATAAAAACCAAAACTATGCCGATTAAAACATTCACGCTGTATTTGACTGTGGAATGACTCAATATATGCGTTCATATTAGGCGTTTTATTCGGGATTCTCTCATGGTGGATCTTTTGATACTCACAAAAATCTCCGAATAAATGACTCACAAATTGTGGCCCGTTATCGCTTCTGACAATCAATTTATCTTCAAATTCGCCTGGCTTAAAATGAATTTTCCGCCGAATTAATGCTTTGGTAAGCATGGTTATGATATCTTTTGCACGACATGTTGACCCTCTATAAATTCCTACAATACTACGATCATACACGTCAATCGCACAACACATAAACACAAAATAGGAGGTTCCTGTGATGCCGCCGTATTTGATATCAAGCTGCCATAATTGATTTGGAGCTGTAATAATACGATTTCTAGCCAATCTTCTGGGATGCTTTGCTTGTTTCTCCCTACTTTCTTTTAAGATGTCTAGTTTCTTACACAGTCGGTACACTTTCTTTTTATTAATAATTAAGCCATGGTGTTCAACCAATAATGATGTCCACTTTTTATAGCCTAATCCTCCAATTTCATCATCAAGATAATATTCCATAAGGTGTTCTTCAATTTGTTCATCAGGAATCTTATGTCCCTTTTTATGCATGGAATAACCTGGAGTGGGTCTACCTCTTTTAGAAAGACCCTTTACTTGTTTCACCGTTTTTCGATCATAGTAAGTAGACCGATTTAGTTCCAAAATACTTAAAATCCGTTTCACAAAGAAGCCATTTGAAATCCACCAGTCCGCAATTGATAATAGATCATCTAAAGATGGTCGTTTTTTTTTAATACATCTTTTAGTACGGCGACTTCAAGCTCTTTTTCACCTAGTAATTTCATTGCCAGCTCATATTTCTTTTTATATTCTTTATCATTCGGCTCAGAAGGCACAACGCTTTTTCCTTCTGCCTCCATCTGATCTAATACTTCGGTTTCATACTCTTTTATCCATTTTCTTAATGTTTCACGAGAGACACCAGCTGCCTTCGCAGTTGAGGCCATTTTATTTGTTTCCAACGCCATTCTTACATAATGCTTCTTTACATCCTCAAAAACTTCGATTTTCTTCTTAGGCATTAACTCACCACCTTTATCGATTATCTTCGTTAAAAAGATTGTACTCTGTATCGATTTTGGTGTCCAAGTCATTAAGGGGGCTTAAAAGG
>NZ_JBLWFS010000062.1:0-1681 GCF_048323755.1 Alkalihalobacterium sp. APHAB7 | reverse complement strand
TTTTTTTTAGATTTAACTGGTTTTTGAATTCAAATAAGGATACCATCTGATAAAATTAAAGTTACCACACAATAAATTAACGGAGGTATCCTTATGTTTAAACATTATACCATGAATCAAATCGTTTTACCGCTAGATTTAGAAGTGAAACTTCAAGAAGCGGATATTGCCTACGCTGTCAATGATCTTGTCGAACAGATTCCTGATGACGCCTTCGCTATCTTTCTACGTGAAACAGGTAGCCCTGCTTACCATCCACGGATGATGATGAAAGTCATTTTGTGTGCTTACACACAATCGGTTTTCTCTGGAAGAAAGATTGAGGCATTACTCAAAGATAGTATTCGAATGATGTGGTTAGCTCAAGGATATGAACCAAGTTATCGAACCATCAATCGTTTTCGTGTCCATCCAGAAGTTCAGGATTTACTACGCCAATGTTTTGTCCAATTTCGTTGTCAGCTTGTACAAGAAAAATTGATAGAAGAAGAGGCTATTTTTATTGACGGAACAAAAATTGAAGCGAATGCCAATAAATTTACGTTTGTTTGGCGTAAAGCGGTTGAAAAGTACAGTGCCAATTTGGTGGAGAAGTCCAACCAAATGTATGATGAGTTGTTGGAAAAAGAAATTATTCCAGAAATCGAACGAGAAAACCTGGATGAACTATCTACGGAAGAACTCGTAAAAGTAGTGGAAAAGCTTGATGCAAAGGTAGAGGAATATGATAATCAAATCGAAGCGAGTAAAGATGTGAGTGAACGAAAACAACTTCGTTCGGAACGCAAAGCTCCGAAGCAGTATCGGAAGCAATTCAAAGATTTTGTAGCTCGCAAACAAAAATACCAAAACGACATGGACATATTCGCAGAGAGAAACAGTTATTCAAAAACAGATCATGATGCCACTTTTATGCGAATGAAAGATGATTACATGAAGAACGGCCAACTAAAAGCTGGTTATAATGTGCAAATTGCGACGGAAGGACAATACACGCTCGCTTTTGATGTATTCTCTAACCCGACAGATACACGCACACTCATCCCTTTTCTGGACAAAATCGAGGAAGGTTTCTTTAAGCTGCCCCCATATATTGTCGCTGATGCAGGCTATGGTAGTGAACAAAACTACGTAGATGTAATCGAACATCGAGAGCGTATCCCATTAATTACGTACAACTTGTATCGTAAAGAGAAGAAAAAGAAGTATAAAAATAATCCTTTCCACTCAGCCAATTGGAAATATGATGAGGAAAATGATTCGTTTACATGCCCTAATGATAAAAATGTGATGTTTCGTTACTGGTCGAATCGAAAAGACAAAGATGATTATACTCGAGCATTAAAAATTTATGAGTGTGAGGACTGTTCTGGTTGCCCTTTCCGTTCTCAATGTACCAAGGCGAAAGAAGGACAAAACAGAAAAATACAGTACAATGAAAAATGGGAACAACAAAAAGAATATATTAGACAACAGCTTTCAGAAGAGAAAACGGGTGAAATTTACGGCAAACGTAAAATTGATGTAGAACCTGTTTTTGGATTTTTGAAGGCTAATTTGCATTTCACTCGTTTATCAGTGAGAGGCAAAGAGAAGGTGAAAAATGAATTAGGGTTTGCGTTCATGGCGGTGAACTTGAGAAAGTACATCGCTAAGTGCAGTTAATCAGGCAATAGATCCG
>NZ_JBLWFS010000061.1:0-1751 GCF_048323755.1 Alkalihalobacterium sp. APHAB7 | reverse complement strand
CAATATCCTTATTTAAGCGTAAGCGTCAAATAACACACACATTCCAATAGGTATAAGCCCATGCGATACTCTAATCAAGAACGATGAAAGGGTGTCGCTATGAATCGTAAAGAAAAATACCATCTATGGAAAAACCGCATGGAAGACTTTGAAGCTAGCGGAGACACTATCCATGAATGGGTAGCCAAACAAGAAGAGATTACGGAGTATCAATTCCATTATTGGCGAAAGAAATTCAAGTCAGAAACAAACTCACAGTCAAACAACCAGATAAACAGTGGTTGGACATCCTTAGATGTCCCTACCTTTACCACTAACACAGCTATTGAGTTGAGACTAGATGATCTATCTGTCTATATCCCTGAAGATGTGAGTGAAGAACACCTTTGCCGTGTACTTCGGGTGTTGAGAAATGGATGATTAACCATCGTTCCATTGACAGAGTCTATCTTGCGAAAGGAAGTACAGACTTACGGAAATCCATTGATGGCCTTGCCGCAATCGTGCAAGAAAGCTTTCAAATTGACCCCTTCTCTCCCTGTCTCTTTGTTTTCTGCAATCGTCAACGAGATAAGATCAAAATCCTCCACTGGGAACATAATGGCTTTTGGCTCTATTATCGTCGCTTAGAAAAAGGGACGTTCACTTGGCCAGATGATTCTTCTTCCTCTCCGCAAATGATTAGCCACCGTCAGTTCCGTTGGTTACTTGACGGCCTTTCGATTGATCAAAAGTCTGCACATCCAAAAGTGACCGCAGGACGAGTCATCTAATGGATAAAATGAAAAAGCAAATCGTTGAGAGGTAGTGTATAATGAAAGTATGAAAACAACAGAAACCACCTCTCGACGTACAACTGAAGAGTTAGAAGAACGTGTCTCATCACTTGAGAAACAGAACGCAGAGCTGACGGCAAAAATTAAATGGTTCGAAGAACAATTCCGTCTTAGTAAGCAACGCCAATTCGGTACTTCAAGTGAGAAGACAAACGCTGACCAGCTAGAGCTACCTCTTTTTAATGAAGCGGAGATCTCTGCTGATCCAACTATTGAAGAACCTACGGTTGAAACGATTACATATAAACGTAAAAAGACCAAAGGGCAACGCGACATCAAACTTGAGAACCTTCCGAAGGAAATCATCGAGTATCGATTACCTGAAGAAGACCAGGTTTGTTCCTGCTGTAATGGAAACTTACATGAAATGTCGACAGAAATACGTCGTGAGTTAAAAGTGATCCCGGCAGAAGTAAAGGTCATTGAGCATGTTCAACATGTTTATTCATGTCGTCATTGTGAACGTGAAAACATTGAAACTCCTATCGTCAAAGCTTCAATGCCTAAACCAGTATTCCCTAAGAGTCTAGCTTCGCCATCTGCGATGGCTTACATCATGAATCAAAAATATGTAGAAGGACTTCCATTGTATCGGCAAGAACAGCAATTTGCGCGTCTCGGCGTTTCTTTGTCACGTCAAACATTAGCTAATTGGGTTCTTTATGGTGCTAATACTTGGCTAAACCTCATCTATAACCGGATGTATCAACATCTTATGGAGCGAGATATTCTTCATGCCGATGAAACGACGCAAGAAGTGCTTCGAGAACCTGATCGAGCATCAACAGCTTCTTCCTATTTGTGGCTCTACCGTTCTGGGCAGGAAGGTCAACCTATTGTATTGTTTGATTACCAACAAACACGTGCAAGTAAACATCCTAGGAATTTTTTATCTCCTTTCCAAGGGTACTTACA
>NZ_JBLWFS010000060.1:0-1834 GCF_048323755.1 Alkalihalobacterium sp. APHAB7 | reverse complement strand
CAACTAAGCAATAATGTAGCGGATGAAATATGTGGAGACTCCCTCAGAAAAAGTTAATCTGACGGGGGCTTCTTTCGTTTTTAACCCTACTGAAAAAATTTTTGATGACAGTCCTCCGTAATCCATATACACAAATCGGAAGCTTAAGAAGAAAATGGCTGTTATGATTACGCGTTGCGTTGGCAGTCTGTCAATCACTACCAATTCAAATGGTATTTGCACGAGTGATCTCTGCTGCTTCAGGGGACGTACCCTCCCATATCTCTTGGCATCAAGTGCCCACATTCCTTCGTTGGGTCTTTCCTGACGCAGAGCTCGGCTTTTACTTCTGCATGGACTCACCTAACTTAGGCCGTCTTAAGTCTCCGCTTGCCGAGTCTCTGTGCATATGTTGTTAAAAACGAAGAAAGCTTAACACTTAAGCTGCTCTACTCTCTGTAATATAGGAGAGGTCCGCTAACATCCTTTCAGGATTGAAGTTTGCTTGATTCCTACTCAGTCCGTGAAACACTTGAATGAGCTTTCTGCATAATACCACCATCGCTTCTTTCTTCTTCAATGGATTATACTGGCGCGAGTGATAATAAGTATAGACGCTGTTAAATGCCGCGTTATTATGAATCAACGGGAGAATGGCTTTGTATAGAAGCGCCCTTAATCTTCTCCTGCCACGCTTAGAAATCCTTTTGGTTCCTTGATGGTTCCCTGAGCTATTCTCTCTTAATGTTAACCCCGCTAGTTTAATAATTTGGCGTGGGTGATCGTAGTTCTGAAGAGAACCCGTCTCGGCTAACAGCTCACTGACCGTGTTTTCACTAATTCCTTTAACAGAAACAAGGTATTCAAACTCGGGTAAGTTTCTCGCTTGTTCAACCATTTGAGTGGTTACTTCTTCGAGTTGAGAATCTAATAACTCTAATTGATGAACCAAGTTTTGGATTTCTAATCGGGCCACTTGTGCTCCTTCCGTCAGTCCAATCGAATGACGGGCCAGAGCAATAAGCTTCTCCATTTTGGGTTTACCCGCGTACTTAGCCCCAGCCTCTTTCTGTTTGATGACTAACTCCTCCGCAGAGGCTTCTTTGATATCTTCTGGAAGGGGAGTAAGCTTTAGAACCGTCAGTTCTTGTTTTCCAAAATTCTTAAAGACTTGTCGAAATTCCGGAAAATAAAGGGCAATCCAACGCTGTATTCTATTTTTTACTGCCCCAATGTCTTTTCGTAGATGTTCCTGAACGGCTGATCCTTGACGCAAAGAATGATCTACCGGGGTCATGTCTCTTGGTACACTAAAGTAGCCGTTTGGAAGTAATTTCGCAATGACTCGGGCATCTTTGGCATCATTTTTTGTTTGAAGGTTATCATCCATTTCCTTCGAATTTTTTACGTGTAGTGGGTTCACTAAGACGAATGGTAAGCCAATTGCTTTTAAGAAATGAGCTAGGTTCATCCAGTAATGACCAGTTGCCTCAAAACCAATCAGAACATCTGTCTTTTGATGTTGGTTCATTAACATGTGAATGTACTCTTCAAACTGGATAAAGCCTTCTCTAGATTGATGAATCCTCCACACTTTAGCCAATTCTCGACCGCGGCTATCAATCGCGCAGGCATAGTGGTTCTCCTTTGCGATATCAATTCCAATGACAAGAGTGCTTTCTTGAACTTGATTAATTCGTTTCGTTCGATTATCCTTCATGTGAGGATCCTCCTTTTTTAATGTTTGTTTTGAGACACAAGCATCATATCGGAGGATCCTTTTCTTTTCAATAGGTTAAAACTCATCTGACAGGAATGCTTCTGCAGGGACTAGAGCAGGAGTGAGATCCCGCAG
>NZ_JBLWFS010000059.1:0-1890 GCF_048323755.1 Alkalihalobacterium sp. APHAB7 | reverse complement strand
TTCTTCTAATCCAGGGAAATTCATGATAAAATGCATATGCACGCAACTCCTATCCTTTTTCTTGTTTCTCGACAATTCAAGTCTAAAGGATTTTGGAGCTTGCGTGTTTTTATATGCTCAATTTTTTAAAACCCCAACATATATTTTAGAGCCTTAAAATCAAATAAAAAACGCTCCTTACAATTGTAAGAAACGTTGATATTAAAGATTAAAGATTACTTGTTATGTAATGGTACCGGTGGTCGGGGTCGAACCGACACTCCAGAAGGAACACGATTTTGAGTCGTGCGCGTCTGCCAATTCCGCCACACCGGCATATAGCAACAAAAAAACACAGTCAAACTGTGCAAGATAAATTTTAAATGGTGCCGAGGGCCGGACTTGAACCGGCACGATAGTCACCTACCGCAGGATTTTAAGTCCTGTGTGTCTGCCAATTCCACCACCCCGGCAAGGGTATAAAGGACTATAAGTATTAAGATTGGAGGCGGCAACCGGATTCGAACCGGTGAATAAAGGTTTTGCAGACCTTGGCCTTACCACTTGGCTATGCCGCCATATATTCTGGAGCGGAAGACGGGACTCGAACCCGCGACCCTCACCTTGGCAAGGTGATGTTCTACCACTGAACTACTTCCGCAAAATGGCTGGGCTAGCAGGATTCGAACCTACGCATGACGGAGTCAAAGTCCGTTGCCTTACCGCTTGGCTATAGCCCAATAGTAAATTTTAAATGGCAGGGGCAGTAGGAATTGAACCCACACTGACGGTTTTGGAGACCGTAGTTCTACCTTTAAACTATGCCCCTACAATTTATTTTAATGGTGGAGGGGGACGGATTCGAACCGCCGAACCCTCAGGGAGCGGATTTACAGTCCGCCGCGTTTAGCCACTTCGCTACCCCTCCAACATCTATAATGTTAACTATTATATCATATGTCACTTTAGATCAAAAGTGATTATTTAACGTTATTCTATAAAACTGCTGGTGCCGGCGAGAGGACTTGAACCCCCAACCTACTGATTACAAGTCAGTTGCTCTACCAATTGAGCTACACCGGCATAAAAATGGTGGCTCGGGACGGAATCGAACCGCCGACACATGGATTTTCAGTCCATTGCTCTACCGACTGAGCTACCGAGCCTAATTAAATGGCGGTCCCGACGGGAATCGAACCCGCGATCTCCTGCGTGACAGGCAGGCATGTTAACCGCTACACCACGGGACCACTTTTGGTTGCACTCTTCAAGTACTACTTATATTATATATTTTTAGTAGTAATTCAAAGTAGATGCGATATTTTTTTTGGTTGCGGGGATAGGATTTGAACCTATGACCTTCGGGTTATGAGCCCGACGAGCTACCAGACTGCTCCACCCCGCGGTAATATAAATTTATATGGTGGAGGATGACGGGCTCGAACCGCCGACCCCCTGCTTGTAAGGCAGGTGCTCTCCCAGCTGAGCTAATCCTCCACTATTGGTGACCCGTACGGGATTCGAACCCGTGTTACCGCCGTGAAAGGGCGGTGTCTTAACCGCTTGACCAACGGGCCATACTTCTATAATAAATCCTTCTGGCGGAGAGCGAGGGATTCGAACCCTCGAGACAGTTTGTCACCGCCTACACGATTTCCAATCGTGCTCCTTCGGCCAGCTCGGACAGCTCTCCATGTATGGCTCCACAGGCAGGACTCGAACCTGCGACCGATCGGTTAACAGCCGATTGCTCTACCAACTGAGCTACTGTGGAATAATTATAAGCCTAGCGACGTCCTACTCTCACAGGGGGAAGCCCCCAACTACCATCGGCGCTGAAGAGCTTAACTTCCGTGTTCGGCATGGGAACGGGTGTGACCTCTTCGCTATCGCCACTAGACTTTACGGATT
>NZ_JBLWFS010000058.1:0-2563 GCF_048323755.1 Alkalihalobacterium sp. APHAB7 | reverse complement strand
CTCGAGCTTCCTTCAGATTCCACGTCACCATGGACACCCTTGCTTTTGGCTATGTACTTACCGCTACAAGGTCGTACTCGGGACTTTCACCCGTTAGAGTTCGCCCATGCTGGGCGAACAAAAAAGGAAGAGGCCAGGCCTCCTCCTCTTCCAAACCACCATTAATTAAAACTCAATCGTTTCAACCGTGCGATCAACAACACGCGCATATTTTTTCGCTACCAAATTACCGCCAGACGATGTAAAAGCGTCCTGGGCGATAATCTCATCCATCGCTGCACTAATCGCAGCTGGATCGACTGGATAAACCGGGTTGTCCAATGAAATCGTAACGTTTTTCGTTAATTCGTTTTCAAAGACTAATTCAAGTTTCTTCGTCATCTCATTTCCTCCCTTCTAATTTTACATCCAATTAAAGATCAAGCGCATACGTATTGGCACGGTCCACTTGATAAGGCGTCCAGCCTTGAAGCGGAATTAATGCATCAGCAACGGCTTTTAACTGTTCGTTCGTTGCAGCTGTTTTAATGTTATTGAAGCTCTTTGTTTTTAAGATCGGTTCACCAATTTGGTTGTAACCCGACTCAAACACAATAACTAAACGTGAATTCGAAAGCATCCTTCTCACCCCTTTCACTATGTATATATGGAGGTGCGGATGAAAACGGTGAAGGAAGAACTAAATTTTTTTTAAAGTACGTCAGATCTCTCATTCTATTCATCTATCAAATTACAAAAAAAATTCAAATTGACTCACCGTTTTCCTCTCGAACTCTGTATGTACCTATTGACGGAACGATACGAAGAGGGGGAATTTAAAATGAAGTCAGGTCGAATTGAACAATATAGATCATATAGTCAGTTTGCAACACTAGAGGCATTTAACAAATCTAATAAAATGGCATTAGACATCTACGGACAACACTTTACGAAAGGTGAAAGAATTGCATTTGACGTTCTTACTCGTTTTAGTGTGAAAGTACTCGGTGTTTGTAATGCACGCATCTACAAATTAGTACAAGCCTGCCAAGATATCAAAGGCGGCATTTCCAGGTCAACCTTTGAACGAATGCTTAGAAAAGCAAAGTCGTTAGGCATCATCTCCATTATTCATACCGTACGCGAAACGGGTGGCTATGCCCACAGCGTGTATATTTTTAACCGATTTGACACGCCCAACCAGGAACAATTGACGTCGCGCAAAAACGAAAAAAAGAGTCAACCACCAAAGGCGGATGAGCACAAAAATGCCCAAATCGGCTACCGATCCGCAAAGTTTCCGATCACCATATCGATCGATTTAATGCTGCCGACCATTGTGCACGCATTCAAACAAACCGTTTATCACTATAAGCAAAAGCGAATCCAAACTAGCATTATGCCTTATTTATATAGGACTATGGCGAACCTACTGACTGTGGAGAAAAGGAAGATCATTGCTGAACATTCTCACTGAGGGCAGTGGTTGAAGGGATAATCTGTGTTTTGGAGTTGAGGTAAAATCTCTTTCAAATCATTTCAAAGCTACAGAATCGTTTTTCCTAAAAAAAGTGGGTACTCTTTCTGATGACGCAGTTTGCACTTTCCATAGCGTCATTACTCATTTAAAATCGGTTCTAAGTCAAATGTTGGGGTAGGAGAATTATTCTCCTGCCCCTTTATCCTACCTGAATTGTCTTATCTTTTAATTGATGATGTAATAACACACGCATTCGCAATCTGTCATATCGCTTAAATCCGAATGCATTCCTTTTTATGACTTTCGTTTGGTTGTTAAGCCCCTCAATTGGTCCATTGGTATAACCGAAAGTAAAACTATTAAGAATTTCAACCTCCCAGTTTTTGAACGTTTCAATTGCTTTCATAAACTCTTTCATTCCTGATTTTTCAACCAGATGATAGAAGTTGTGAAGGGCTTGTTTTACTAATAAACCTTCTTTAGAACCAATCTGTTTTGCCTCATCAAACCAAGAACGGAAAGCTTCCTTCAGCTTATAAGCACTCCTCAATTCACTGGAGAGATCTAAATACCTTTCCAAATACCATCGCTGCTTTTCTGTTAATTCTTCATGGCGTTTATTAAAAACATGCTTCATACGCTTACACTTTTTTCGGTCGTACTCATGAAAGTCTTTTTGAACTCTTCTTCGTACACGATCTAATGCCCAATAAATATAGCGACAGAAGTGGAAACGATCCGCAATAATTACAGGACTACCAAGGGCTTTTTCGACAGCTGACTTAAATGAATAACTCATATCCATGACTACCATTTTTACATGGGTACCTTTTTTTAGCAGGTAGGTTTTAACGGTTTTTACCGAACGATCTGGAAGAATGTCCAGTGGCTCTCCTGTCTTTCCATCCGCTATGATGACCTGGTATTTCCCTTTGTTTGTGTCTCCCTTATACTCGTCAATCGCAATCACTTCTGGTAATTCCTCCACCTCCTTAAACATCGGAGTGGAGATCATATCAAATCGTCTGATTACGGTGGTTGGAGATGTACGAAACTGTTTAGCTGTATCTTTGAAATTCTTACCCTGAATGACCCGAAGTCCCA
>NZ_JBLWFS010000057.1:0-3043 GCF_048323755.1 Alkalihalobacterium sp. APHAB7 | reverse complement strand
TGAGGTTGATAGGTCTCGGGTGGAAGCGTGGCGACACGTGGAGCTGAGAGATACTAATCGGTCGAGGACTTATCCAAATAATAAAGCGTTGAATTCATCTAGCCATTATCCAGTTTTGAGAGAACCAATCTCAACTAAATGAGGATTTATCAAAATCCAACAATAAAATTGTTAGAAGCGAGTAGTTCGAGGCGACAAGTTCACGAGTAGCGGAATGTACGTTTAAAGGCTACATGAGCAACACAGTGAGCGCAGACAACGAAGAAATACGAAGCTTTATCACATTTTTAGAAGTCTAGTGGCGATAGCGAAGAGGCCACACCCGTTCCCATGCCGAACACGGAAGTTAAGCTCTTCAGCGCCGATGGTAGTTGGGGGCTTCCCCCTGTGAGAGTAGGACGTCGCTAGGCATCAAGCACAATCCAATTGGGTTGTGCTTTTTTAGTATGAAAAAAGGATGAGTAAGCTTTCTAGTTAATATAATGATGATACAATAGCGATAAAGGGATCAAACGTCTACAATCTACTTATAAGCATTAATTTTTTGAAATGATGATTTCGGAAGGATGAATGATAGTAGTGAATATTGAGTCTTTTTTTTCCGAGAATACTAAAAAAGCTCTTGAGAACAATCCGCCAGGTGAGTGGATGCCAGAAACCCCTAATAAATGTATTCGGCTTAGTTCAGGCTTTCCGGAGCCTTCTCTCGTACCTGTTACTGAGCTAAAGAAAGCAATTGTAGGTCTGCTTGAGGAGGAGGAGGATTTACCGTTCCATTATCTTGGAAGTCCAAGAATGGCTAATTTAAAGAGACAAATTCAAAAAAGGTTAGTAGAACGTCAAATTGATGTTTCTGATGGAGAGTTATTGATCACATCTGGAGCTTGTCAGGCAATCGATTTAATTGCTCGTATTCTCATTACTAATGATACGACTGTAGCTATAGAAGCTCCAACGTATATGGAAGCTTTAGAAATTTTTCAAAATTACACTCATAATTTTATTAGTATACCTGTCGATCAGTTCGGACTACAAACACTGGAATTTGAAAAAATACTAGTAGAAAGGAAAGGTAAAGGTTTGCCTCTTCCGCGCTTTTTATATACCATTCCAACTTTTCAAAATCCTACAGGGACAACGATGACGTTGCACCGGAGGCAGCATTTATTGGAGCTTGCTTCAGAATATAATTTTCTTATTTTAGAAGATGATGCTTATGGAGAACTATTCTTTGATAAGTGTCTTCTTTCACTCAAAGCATTGGATAAAAAGGGGCGTGTACTTCACGTTGGTTCATTATCAAAAGTGGTGGCACCCGGACTACGTATTGGATGGGTAGTAGGTCCGTCAAAATCCATAACGGCCTTAGCTTGGTTTAAAAAAGATCTAGATCATCCATTTTCACAAGCGGCTATGGCTACATATCTAGACAACACAGATTTTCAATTACGGTTAAATGTCCTAAGGGGCAGATACAGGACTAAGTGTGAAGTTTTAATTTTAGCTCTTGAAAAATTCCTTCCTAAATCGGTTTCCTGGCATATACCAGAAGGGGGTTACTTTGTATGGATTAAGATTACAGGTGTAGATACGGGAGGATTATTAACAAAGGCGTTATTAGAAGGTGTTTCATTTGTTCCAGGTAAACACTTTTTCTTAGATCAAAATGCCGGAAAAGAGTTTCTTCGACTTTCGTTTAGTTATTCCAGTGAAAAAGAAATAGTTCAAGGAATTAAAAAGCTAGGTAAAGTTGTAAAGGGTTATCTCAAATAAATATTGAGTTATCTTGTGTTCACTAGCCTTAGTGTTAATTAATTGGACCAAGGCTATAATCTTTGTAAGGTATATTTAAAAGGAAGCTTTGAAGAGGCTTTTGGTACTTAGAAAAGACTTTTTAGAGCTTTCTAGCAATTTCCTAATTCATTAAATGTTCAAAAATTTCGATTGGTAAGTATGATATAATCTAATTAGAAAGAGATACTAATAACATAATAAGTTAACCCTTTAGGAGGCTCAACCATCAACGTTGGTTCCGTTAAAGATAGGTTAGTAACGTAAAACCAATGAAGAACAATTGCGGTTAGAGGATTAAGTATATTAACTTTAACAACAAGTTTATGGATGAGCAAATGAACTATAGTAAGGCAGTTAGAAAATTCAGTTGTGTCGTGATGTATGGTTAAAGGTAATTTCAAGTATGTAAAAAAACAGAAAGGAATTCAATTAACATGCGGAACGAACAAACATCACTATTCAAAGTTATAACGTCAATTTAGCTGCTGGGAGTTGAAAAACACATTTGAATGAAGTAGTAAATAAATGTGATGTTATGAATGGTTGGGTCTCCTAAAGTGTTAACTGTTTGAAAACTAGCTTCTTCTAGCTAGTTTTTTTGTCTCTGAATTTTCGATTATAAAATTTTATGATTTCTCTTATTAACCTTATTTTACTACACAGAGGTACGTAGTAAGTGTTCCATACTGACAGTTTTTATAATGAAGGTATTGCTCTATTCGTATAAACGTAGCTCAAATAGACCCTTGTATTTTTTAGTTTTCTGTGATAAATTTATACATCTGTCGTAACATAAAAGTGGTTAACTAAACAATTGCGTAGAATTATTTTATATCGTATTTTAATTCTTGTCTTTATTACTGGTGGTGCTCTTAATAAGTTTAATAATAACTTTCAAAAAAGCACTTGCCACGATTATTATATTGTGATATTATTATCCTTGTCGCTTTAACACGAAGTTAGAATTTAATATCAATGAACTAAATAAGAAATTAAATTCAAAACAATTATTGCGCAGAATTGATTATTATGATATAATTAATTTCGTCGTTATTAAACGGCGTGAAAAAGTTCTTTGAAAACTGAACAAAAAGCCAAGCGAAATAAATGAGATACATGATGTCTCGTCAATGTTTTAAAACGTCACAGTGATGAATGAACTTCGATTAAGAACGCAACGTCCTGTTGCAACATCGAAGCCACCACATCCTGTGGAAGTGAGCTATATCAAACACTTTTATGGAGAGTT
>NZ_JBLWFS010000056.1:0-3315 GCF_048323755.1 Alkalihalobacterium sp. APHAB7 | reverse complement strand
CGAATCAAAAGGTCGGGAGTTCGAATCTCTCAGGGCGCGCCATTTTAATACGGGAAGTGGCTCAGCTTGGTAGAGCACCTGGTTTGGGACCAGGGGGTCGCAGGTTCAAATCCTGTCTTCCCGACCAATTCATTTAAAGCCAATAAGATGCGGGTGTAGTTTAATGGTAAAACCTCAGCCTTCCAAGCTGATGTCGTGGGTTCGATTCCCATCACCCGCTCCATTATTTATAATGGGCCTATAGCTCAGCTGGTTAGAGCGCACGCCTGATAAGCGTGAGGTCGGTGGTTCGAGTCCACTTAGGCCCACCAGAAATATGGAGAAGTACTCAAGTGGCTGAAGAGGTGCCCCTGCTAAGGGTATAGGTCGGGTAACCGGCGCGAGGGTTCAAATCCCTCCTTCTCCGCCAGAACTTTTTTACGATGGCCCGTTGGTCAAGCGGTTAAGACACCGCCCTTTCACGGCGGTAACACGGGTTCGAATCCCGTACGGGTCACCATTGTTACTAAAGATTTATAGCAGTAATCGTTTTATGGAGGATTAGCTCAGCTGGGAGAGCACCTGCCTTACAAGCAGGGGGTCGGCGGTTCGAGCCCGTCATCCTCCACCACTTTGCCGGTGTAGCTCAATTGGTAGAGCAACTGACTTGTAATCAGTAGGTTGGGGGTTCAAGTCCTCTTGCCGGCACCATTTTCATAGAATATCATTTAGTGGTAAATTAATACCTTTAGATGAGCCATTAGCTCAGTTGGTAGAGCATCTGACTTTTAATCAGAGGGTCGAAGGTTCGAGTCCTTCATGGCTCACCATTTTATTTGCGGGTGTGGCGGAATTGGCAGACGCGCTAGACTTAGGATCTAGTGTCTTTGACGTGGGGGTTCGAGTCCCTTCACCCGCACCATAATGCGCCCTTAGCTCAGCAGGATAGAGCAACGGCCTTCTAAGCCGTCGGTCAGAGGTTCGAATCCTCTAGGGTGCGCCATCGAAATACATACGGTAACCCGAAAGATAAGCGTCTTATAACGTTAAATGAAACGGTCAATGTAACGGTCAATCTCGGTAATATACCCGAAACCGAACCGCATGACTATTGTATAAATTTAACGATATAGGAGGCTTATTTTTTATGGTAAAAAAGAAAGCGATATTTACGGTTACAGAGAATTTAAACGGTATATTTATGGATAGTGAGGTAGGTAAGGTAAACAAGGCACAAACTAAGGGTTCTACGGCGACAAGTAAATTGACTATTACTATCGAACTTGCACTAACGACTATTACTAGACAAATGGAGATAAGCGGAAATAGAGCACGTACAATAAGTGATTATAACGTTTACGTTAACCATTTTGTTAATACGATAAAGGTAAAGTACGTAGATGAGTTAAACGCCGATCACGTTTACGAATGGCTTGCAAGTATGAACGTATCTAACCAAACTAAGCTAACTCGCTTAAAGTGTTTAAAGGCATTTCTCTCACGTTGTTTTGATAACGGTTGGATAGAGCGCAAGTTTTGGCGCCCTATAAAAGTTAAAGTCGATAACAGAGTAAAGGAAGGAGCAACAGAGCGAGATATAAGGGTCTTGCTATCAGTCCTCGATTTAAACGACTTCGTACAGTTACGAGACGCTACTGCGGCTTTACTTATGTTTAAGACGGGTTTACGTATTAACACAATTGTACACTTAGAGACGCAGCACATTGATTTTACTAATAATTTATTGCGGATTGACGGATCGATTGTTAAAAATCACGATCAAATACTATTGCCTTTCGATGATACTCTTAACCGTTTGTTATCAGTCCTAGTTAACCATAACGACGCTATACGTAGAGAGTACGATCAAGAAAATAGTTACGTATTTATAACTAAAAAAGGCGGTATAATAGCCACGGGTCAATCGCATAACAATATACAAAAACGGTTAAACAAATACGCTAAGGAATACGGCTTGAAGAACATAAGTCCCCATGCTTTACGGCGAGGTTTCGCAAAATCACTACTAGATAAAGGCGCTAATATTACTGATATATCTAAAGCGCTAGGACATAGTAACTTAGCTGTAACAACACAATACTTACACATAGATAAGGAAGAGGTTGCGGAAAATCTAAGAAGATTTCTATAATTTTAATAAAGGGACGCTTAAAGCAGCGTCTTTTTTTTTACTCTTAACGAAACATAGTATAATACTAGTTATATAGAAAAATTTTTACAAAAGGGGATTAGTCGTAGTGGAAGTTACAAAAAACAAAGATATTAGTATCGGATATGTAATAAATGAGAGGAAGTTAATTGAAATTGACTCTATATTTAAAGAAGTTTCTAGTGATATTGAATATAGCGTATCCTGTTTAGATGGTACATCTATAAATTTTAATAGTTTGGATGAGTTGATAAGTTACCCGAATCGCAAAGAAAAGCAATATACTTCAATTTCCATAAGTAACAACTATTCAAGTTCGATAAGAATATCGTTAACGCTCTCAAATAGGCAATATAGTACCATTTCCTACAGAGTAAATGGAGATGAAAAAGAAGTAGATTTTTACGCAAGGAAAATTGAAGAAGTTATTTATAGTTTGAGACAATGGTACTCATTTCTTTCAGTACCATCTTTTGTTGTACATGTTCTTTTTATTTCAATATTTTCAATTATAGCAGCATTATTATTGAGTTCGTTTGGTATTTTAACAGCTGATACTTCAATTTATATTGCATTGCCAATAACTATAGTTAATACCTTTATTTATGATAAAGTAAGGCAAAATCTATTTCCTGTTGCAACATTCGAACTAGGTGATGGTATAGATAGAGCTAAATTTAAAAATACTCTTAGAGCAGGTATACTTGTGAGTATATTCTTAACTGGTATAGTAGGTTACCTTGTAAATCAACTTCCAAGTTTTATAGGTAACTAAGATTACTTCGTAATATAGTAAAGAGAGACGGCGGTACAGTCTTCTTTTTGTATTCAATCGTTTGCAATGTAAACAATTAAGTTATACCCCTTCACTCCTACAGGTGCAAGGGAATAGCCTTATTCGTTTTTTTACAACGGTTTACAAATAAGTGTTCGATTGAATAATCAATCGCTGGCGCTTTAAGACGGAGAGAGTAGCTACAACTCATGGGGTCACGCAAATTAAAAATTACTATTAAAAAACTGTGCTATAGTTGCATGATAATGTGTACCCTTTGTAAAGGACATTTTAAAAAAGCCTAAGCGGTTTTAAGAAGATGATCTCTGTATTGAACAGGGGTCATCTTTTTCATATTCCATTGGTATCTAAAATGGTTATAGTATGTCAT
>NZ_JBLWFS010000055.1:0-3512 GCF_048323755.1 Alkalihalobacterium sp. APHAB7 | reverse complement strand
GATATTTTGCAAAGGAAGTTGCTTTAAAAGTAGATATTAATACAAGTACGTTGAGACAATGGTGTTTAGCAATGGAAAAATTAGATTATACGTTTGAACGAAATGACAAGGAACAAAGAATTTTTTATGAATCCGATATTAATATGTTCTTTGAAGTAAAAAGAGAAATTAGTAAAACAAGAAATCGTGATAATGCGATAAAGACTGTTGTATCAAGGTATTTATATGAAAAGAACTCTGAAAAGACGTCAAGCGTTCGTGGGTATGAACACGATAATGTAGTGATATCGGTTCAAGAATTAGAAAGAATTATAGAAAGATCAGTTAATAGAGCGATTGAAAATGAAAGAGAAATTATGCTTGAAGGTTTTGAAAGACGAATAAATAATGCCATTGAACAGCATGATTTAAAACTTGTTAATCAAGTTAGAAAAAAACAGAATGATGAGGAACAAAAATATTTAGAAATAGCAGCAACATCAGAAATAAAACAAAGCTTTTTTTCAAAATGGTTTAAAAGAAATTGAGAAAAAATACTATCAAATGCTTTTAATAGTGAAAGAGCATAAGGGAACCCAACAGGCTGTGCCTGTTGGGTTCCGTGAAAGACAAAGAGGTTCCACTTTATTTTTTCTATACAGGTTACATCCGTATGTTTTTTTCGTACATCCGGTCTCTATCCGGATGGTATTTGACCTACATCCGGATAGAGATCCGGGTCGATATGATCGATTAATGTAATGATTAAAAGTTAAAAAAATACTAACTTATATAATTTCTGAGAAGCTATCATTATACAAACATGGTATAATGTTCCTGAAAAAGTAATTTAATAACAGAAAAGGAAGTGTAATTGTGTTAAAGAAATATTTTATTTCATTTGTAGCAGTAGCATTAATGTTAACTAGCTATAATTTGGTTTTCCCTGAGAATGTTCAAACAGTATCTGCATCTTGTAAAAATCCCTATAGCGGAGCTTTAGCGAAATACAACCCATGTGTTACTCATAAAGAGGTTGGATATATTTCAGCTAGAGACTTTGCTTCAGCAGCTGGAGCCCATTATGTAGCTGGAGCTGGTTTAACTCATAGCGCAATTAACAAAGGCCTAAAAACAATTGGGTTAAGATTAATTCCTGGGTCACAAATAACATGGGGGGCAGATGCATTAAATTTTGCAGGTAACCAAGTTTATCTAAGTGCGAAGAAAAGAAATATAAAAGGATGGACTGTTACTTATCAATGGAGATATCAAACGGATGCTTTAAAAGATGGTGGAGGTATTCCTAAAAAGAGAGTACATCAAATATCTTATACTGCAGTTTTTAATTGATAACTTTAAAGCTATCAAATAGGCTTTAATTAAAGCCTATTTGATAGTTCACTAATATTACTGTTAATATAACAAAACCTACAAAAAACATGTTGAAATAAATATTTTTAAGAGGTTTATTAAAGTTTGTTTTTTTAGATATAAAATAGTTTAAGAGTACAAATAAAGCTGAGCTTATAAAAAATACACTAGTAGATAAAACGTTTAAAGCAAGAAGAATTAATAAAATAATACAAAATAAAATATATCTAAAACCTTCAATTCTTAGTAAATCCATTAATTAGTCTCCCCCTACTCCTCTTTATTTTAAGTTCTCACGTTCTTTTAGAGATTTTAAACGATCAAATTGATTTCTGTATTCGAAATCTTTGTTTTCTTTTTTACTGACAAGGATTTTCCCTTCATATTTAGCATATTTCTTCTTTGTATTTTTATCAGTCCAAGCAAGGTTTTCATTAACTAAATAAACGTTTGAAGTACCCATCTTTAAAACATCTACAAAACCGTTTTCTTGAAGTGTTTTAATTCCTCTGTAAATAGTCATTTTTGATTTCTCAAAATAGTCTTCAAAAACAGCATAAGAACAAGCTAGAGCATTTCGGTTGTCCATATGTTCAATAATAAAAAACAAAAGAGAACTTGCAAAGTTATGATTTGCCATCAACCAACGAAGTTCAGGCATATGATCTCTGTAAACTTGAATGAAATTATGGTTTTTTTTATCTTTTTCTTGCTGTTGTTCCTCTCTTTCTGCTTTCTTATCAAGATCTAAAAGCTTTTGAAGTCTTTGAAATTCATCCATAGTTAATTCCATAGTAACTTTTTGTTCTTCTGTTCTGTCCATTCACGCTCCTCCTAGGGATTTTATTTTTGTTATCTTTATGTATAATTTATGTTATATCCTATAACAAAAATTGATATATGTAAAGACTTTTTTGATATATTTTACCACCCAAAGGTATCACAAGCTATGTTACCTATAGGTATCACAAGCTATGTTACCTATTAACTCTTGAATCCCTATAAATATCAATGTTTCTAGTATTTCGCTTTCTATATCTCCTAAAGAGCTTTTCTCTGTACAAGGTTTGGGTAGTATTTTTTGAGAAACCCACTCAAAAAATCTCCACCCGTCCTCCTTGTACAGAGAAATTTTGCGTGTAATGTTGGCTATGCCGAGCGACTGATAGACCGATAAGACACAAAAATTATCCGCTCGTGACTTGCCAGTGTAACACGCAAAAACGCTGGAGCTAGCAGCTTAATAAGCTCTTAGATCATGTTTAGATAAAAAGGGAGACTAATCTCCCTCTGGCTACCGCCATTCACCCTCAAGCCTCACTCTTTCAACCCGATAAGGGGAAAACCATGTTTTTACAAAGAGACCCCGCAGTACTGCGGGGTCTCTTTGTCTTCATATTGGCTCGTATACGTTTATTTAATAAATAGGAGAGATTTACACCTAAGGCAACTTAAAACCTCTTAAAAGCCAATTTTGAGCGTTATGCAATGATTTGGCGTCTGTCAACGGTAAGCGGACCGAAGGGAGCATTAAGGAGTTGACATAATAGCCGCACCAGAACCCTCTTGGCATTGACGAAAACTCGTTTTTCGTCTTGCCTACCGGCGAGGGAGCCCCTCAAGGATTGAGGGGTTGGGGAGTTCGATTTAAGGGGGTCTGGGGATAATGTCCCCAGTGGGTTTGGGCAACGCCCAAGGTAGGGCCCTTTTAAGAGAAGATAAAAACTATTCTTTCCGGTGACTTTATTTAAATTAATATTAAATTAAGCTTTAAAAAACTATTTATATGGATTTAAGTTTTTTATATTGGATAAGTTGTTCCGCTTGCCTTCCAACCTTCCTTTTTATTTTGCTATCGCTACATAAATACCTTTACTTCACACAAACAACATCAGTTTGTGTGAAGTAAAGGTAACAGTTGGCTGAAAGGCGAAGCGGAAAGAGTTAGAAAGAGGTTTATATGTGGTTGGTAACGAAATAGTTTTTTGAGAAGAGAGGGGTGAACGGATGATGAACGGGGTAAATACGATTGGATATTTTGCAAAGGAAGTTGCTTTAAAAGTAGATATTAATACAAGTACGTTGAGACAATGGTGTTTAGCAATGGAAAAATTAGATTATACGTTTGAACGAAATGACAAGGAACAAAGAATTTTTTA
>NZ_JBLWFS010000054.1:0-4377 GCF_048323755.1 Alkalihalobacterium sp. APHAB7 | reverse complement strand
CCGCCATTATAACCATACTAGATATCAATGGAACCTAAAAAAGATGACTCCTGTGCAATACAGAAATCACCTTTTAAAGGTGGCCTAAGCCTTTTTTAAAAATGTCCTTTACAAAGGGTACCTTTTACATGTGAGTGCACCTCTTTTTTGTGCGCTCCCTATATGAACGAAAATTACCTGTTCCTATAACAAACAAAGCAGCACTCCAATTGAAAGTGCTGCGTTTTGTTTTGTTTTGCTATTAATTCTTAACAACAATAATACGGGTACGGATAAGGCGGATATGGTGGATAAAAGAAACCAGGTGCTAATAGTGCACCAGCAGCTAAGCCTGTTAAGAATGGAAAACCAAAACCAAACCCAGGACCGAATCCAAAGCCTGGACGACCAATACCGAACCCAGGACCAAATCCGAACCCTGGACGCCCGATACCGAATCCAGGACCAAAACCAAAGCCTCCTACAAATCTTTGATCTGTTGGATTAAACGTATTGTAACTTGAAGCATGAGTATTCACTTTCATCTCTCCCCACTTTCGTTTTATAGACGTTTATAATAGAGCGTATGCTTTTGAGATAAAAGTTCTTGGGTATTCATCTTGCTTTTAAAAATTTTTTAGGATAGATGCGGAATTTGAGAGCAGGTTAGCTAATCTTGACTATTCATTTCTAAGTATTATAAGGATAGGATTTTGGCAAAAGTAGTAATATGTATACTTGAGCGCCAACAGCTACGCCCAAGCTCTAATAACATTATTCGTCGTTCGCGAAGCAAACTAAAACACAAAATAAACCTACACAAACTATCTGGCAGTTGTCTGGTACGTCTCTTACTGGGATTTTTTTAATCTTTGGAAATGGACAGGATTTTAATTTTAAAGTTGGAGTCAAACAACAGCAACGTTCTTTCTTTTTTCTCTTATTTGACACTTCCACTCACCTCCTCATTACAAAATATTCATGATGACAGACAAGCGTATAGTTGATAGTCAGGTAAAAGGAAAAAGCGTTGCTCTAATTTTAAAAGAAAAAATAGAAATATACAGAAAAAAAGAGTTGAGGCTTCAACACCCAACTCTAGAGTTTCAATAAATAAATCATTCATACATAATATATCTTCTATCCAATCTTAAAAGTTGCGACAGTGTACCTTCTAGTTACTATTTAATAACCCTTTTACTTGTATGGTATAAAACTAGAGCCTCTTAATTTAGTTTTTCGCCATCGCACGACCTGCTACACGGCCGGTGAAAAGACAACCGCCAACAAATGTCCCTTCTAAGGCACGGTATCCATGGACGCCGCCACCACCGAATCCTGAAGCTTCTCCTGCTGCATACAGTCCTGGAATTTTTTCTCCCGCCTCATTTAGAACTTGCCCGGAAAGATCGGTTTGTAATCCGCCAAGGGTTTTGCGGCTCAGAATGTTCAAGCGCACCGCAATCAACGGGCCATTTTTCGGGTCTAGAATTTTATGTGGCGGTGCTACTCGGATCAGTTTATCACCGATATAGTTTCGTGCTCCGCGTAAAGCCGTGACTTGAAGGTCTTTGGTAAATTTATTATCTATTTCATTATCTCTCGCTTTAATTTGCCTTTCAACGTCTTCATAGTCTAGTAAGTTTTCGCCCGTCAGCTTATTCATTCCGTTTACTAAATCCTTCAAGTTATCGGCAATAATGAAGTCTTCCCCTTTGTCCATAAAAGCTTGAACAGGCCCTGATGGTCCAGGCAATGCCCTTCCTAGTACCTTCCGAATGCTTTTTCCAGTCAAATCGGGGTTTTGTTCGGATCCCGACAGCGCAAATTCTTTTTCAATGATCTTTTGTGTCAGGATAAACCAAGTGTAATCATGTCCCGTTTTCTTAATCGCTTCAAGGGTAGCCATCGTATCAAAGCCAGGGAAATTTGGCGCTTGAAAACGCTTACCATTGGCGTCAAGCCAAATGGAAGATGGACCTGGTAAGATCCTTATGCCGTGCTTTGTCCAGATCGGGCTCCAATTTTTTATTCCTTCCGTGTAATGCCACATTCGGTCTCGGTTCACAATTCGCCCGCCGGCTTCTTCTGTGATACTGAGCATGCGTCCATCGACATGAGCTGGTACACCTGAAATCATTTGTTTCGGAGGTTCCCCTAATCGTTCTGGCCAGTTTTTACGAATAAGGTCATGATTAGCCCCAATTCCTCCACTAGACACTAGTACGGCCTGTCCTCGATACTCGAAGTTTCCAACAATGTCGCGATTACTATCTTCCCCTCTTGCAGCTGAACTTGGTGCAAGAACCGAGCCGCTAACACCAACAATCGCACCGTCATCAGTTAGAAGTTGATCGACACGGTGGCGAGGAAGGTATTCTACTAAACCATTTTTGATATGTTCACGAACTCTTTTCTCAAACGGAGCGACAATTCCCGGCCCTGTTCCCCACACGATATGAAAGCGAGGGACCGAGTTCCCGTGACCGTCAGCAAGACCTCCTCCTCTTTCGGCCCAACCGACTACAGGAAAAAAGCGAACCCCCATGTTATAAAGCCAAGTGCGTTTTTCACCAGATGCAAAGTCAACGTACGCCTCGGACCATTTCTTCCCCCAGTAGTCTTCATCATCCTCTCGATCAAAACCCGCTGCCCCAAGCCAGTCTTGCCAAGCTAATTCTTTGGAATCTTTTATCCCTAGCCTTCTTTGCTCAGGTGAATCGACTAAGAACAATCCGCCAAAAGACCAGTACGCTTGTCCACCCATCGATGCTTCAGGCTCCTGATCCAATAACAACACCTTCTTACCAGTATCGGCAATTTCGGCAGTCGCTACCAAACCTGCCAGACCAGCTCCAATTACAATCGCATCATACCCCATAAAACAACCCCCATTCAGCTTCTAATCTCTAAAACTAGCTTATGTAAAATATTTTAAGAAAATGAAATTATTTCTCTTTTATAGATTATATCTTTGAGTATTAAAGGTCGTCAATGAATAGACTGAATATTTATATTATTAGAATAATAAATCAAGTAAAGTTTCATCAGGGTAATTCTGCACATATTGTTGACTTCTACTAAATTCACGTGAAAATAGGTGTTTTTCTGTTTATCACTATTACAGTCTGTTTTTATAGGAATATACTGGTCCTCACAACTCACAATAAATAAAGCTTTCAATATATTATTTATAACGAATGCTTCAATAACTTAGGATTTTAGGATTAGGATGTAGGGGTCCTCCCCCATATTACTTTTGCTTTATATAAAACAGTGATGAGGAGAAATTTTCCATATGTACTACCCGAATGACTTAACAAACCATGCCATAAGAAAAGACCCAAACTTCCTACACGTCTGGGTCATGACCGACACGCATTTTAAAACAGAAGTAGATGGGAAGCCAAAGGAATTGGATGCTGTGTTCAAAGATAAATATTTTTACAAAGCCCATAGTCATATGCGCCACTTTGTGGATCTGGTTAACGAAATGAATGCTTACCAACCGGAACTTGTCCTTCATCTTGGGGACATTGTAGATCGCTACCATTCTGACTTCGACCAGTTTAATGACCTGTGGAATGCGATCGGTCCCAACATTAGAAAAGAACGAATTTGCGGCAACCATGAATTTGGAGAAAGCCGCACAGATAAGGACCTATATCGGCTATTTCCGGAAGTGCAAATGAGAAAAGAGATTGCTGGAAGTAAATTTAATCAAAGTTTTGTCGTCGATAACGGTGCGGTCAGGTTAAAAGTGATCATGGCAGAAACGGCCTACGATGAAAATGGAGAGCGTGCAACAGTCGGACCTGGTTTCTTTAAAAAGGAAGCCTTCGACTGGATCGAGTTTGAGTTAAACGAAAATAGAGATACAGATATAGTTTTAATAGCTACACATCACGGTCCTTGCCTTCATTTTACAGACGAACAAAAACGTAAGCTAAAACAAATCATCGATGCTAGTTGTTCGCGCGACCCTCATCTAGTTATCTATGATATTTCTGGACATAACCATCCGACGTCCATTCAGTATCAAGATGATTTTTTTCCAAATATGCCGAGCTATCATTTGCCAGCTGGGGTTGGCTTTGTCGGAAAATATTCAGTTCTCACGTTTAATACACGTAAAGAAATGGACGTTGCGGAACGCATTTTGCATTATCCTTATAATTGGTGACTGATAACGCTCATTTATAAGAAAAAGAGAGCTGCATCGGTGTTTCTCGGTGATGAAGATAGCCCCTGCAATCGTTTTATTGTCGGTTTCGTCTAGGCCCCCTTATTTCGGACACGTCCTCGCGTTTTCTTTTATATCCATAGGTTTTCATTTCAGTGTAAGCAGGTAGAGGGAATTGTCCCCTCTTATTATCCTCAAAAAATACCTCTTGCCAC
>NZ_JBLWFS010000053.1:0-4625 GCF_048323755.1 Alkalihalobacterium sp. APHAB7 | reverse complement strand
GGCTAATCTCTTGTGTCCAACATTACAACAAAGTACATGCTTAGTATAAAATTGAACCGCCGTATACGGAACCGTACGTACGGTGGTGTGAGAGGTCGGAGGTTAATCACCTCCTCCTACTCGATATACATTAGGAAAGTACAAAATTTTAGCATAGAATTTTCTCGACGAGGGTGAAAATTTTAAAGTACCAAGTATAAGGGCAACTACGCCTCTGCCTTCGCCACTAGGGCTCGCCGATCCGCTAGTTTTCTTTATTTTACGTACTAGGGGTAAGGCACGTTATTGTTCGAGTACATCTGGTTTTTAATGTAAGGGTTGTTCTTTAGGAGGTGTTTGAATGAAAATCCTTGAAAAAGTGATAACAGCAATACTTTCTGGAATAGTATTTTCATTAGGTTTAGCATTCTTGAATGGTTCAATGGAGTATTTTTTAGTTTACCTGATGTTTTCTGGAACTATTTTTTTAACTGGTGGCATTCTTTTTTCATTACTTGCCGATGTTATCCTAGAAAAGGTTAAAGCAAACAAGTATCTACTTTCCCTTGTCATATATGGGATTGGTGGGGTTATAGTTAATTTTTTCTTTTATATCGGGCTCTATAATGAAGGGTTTGTAGGTGAAACTCTTAGTATGTTGTTACTTGGTATAATAGCCTCTTTATTATTTTTGCACATATTGCTAGTTACAAAGAAGATTTTAAAGCATCTAGTTGGTTAAAAGCAAAATCCTATTTTCAGTAAGGCTGCGATCGCACAAGATGATTATCGTTCTTTTTTGTTGAAGTTATTGGGAGCAGAATAATTCAATAACGTTAATACCGCTTTTGATGAATGTTAACATTATAGTCAGAAGATTATTTACTTTATGGGGGCGTAAATTTGAATCATAAAACTCGAATTATTATTACACTTGTATGTAGTTTACTAATTTTTGCTGTTGGTTTGTTTAGAATACTTACTGAAGCATTTACTTCAACACCTTTGTTTGTTGCATACATTTTTGGGATTACAGGGTTAATAGGAGCAGTTGCAAATGGAATTGTTTTAAGAAAGCTACAAACAAATTAGCCTTGAAAAAGGGATTCATTATAAGAAACTTTTTTTTAGCTACGGAAGCGATTTCTTTGTTTACAGATCAAAAATGTAACAATATAAGCGAAATACAGAATAATCTGAAAATGCATGGTACTATATGTTAGGACGGTGATACGAATGAAAAATGTAGCAGGACTATTATGTGTAGTGTTAATGTTGGTCGGGTGTAGTAATGTTGATACAGTACCTGATATTCACCCGATTGTTGATAAGTTTTATAATATAGTTGATGTCCAAGAGGAATAATTCGTAACTCTTTTATTCAACAAAGTGCCATAGCTTTATAAAAGGCAATCGCTGTTCTACTAACGAAGCAGGTCCTTTAATCGCTTTAATGGTACGTGATGAAAAAAGAAGGGGGGATTGGCTTGTTTACTAAAAAGAATGTTGTAATCATAATTTTAACCATTGTCTTCTTGGGAATGGTCTCGATTCCTTTTGCCTTTATTTATGTCCTTAATAATGGGAATCCTTATCACAAGTATCTAGTACATAAATATATTCCTTCACATTTGGAAGAAATGGGTTATAGTGACGAGGAAATATTGAAACAATCGTATATGGAAACAAAACATACGATTAATAATAGTGTGTATCATGGTCATTACAAAGTGATTTTCAAAGATGAACCTCAATTGGAATACCTGTATGGGGTGACAAAGAGAGGGAAAAATGTTGTACAATTTTGTGAAAAAGAAACATTGATTACGAGTAATACATATGGAGAAATGACGACGGAAAAAACCAATCACAGTGAAAAGAAATGTATAGGCTATTTAGATAACAGATAAAACTATAACTATTAAATTATTAAAGTAAATGAAAGCAGTTGCCGTCTTATTTGAACTTTGTAGCAGGAATATAAATACTAAAGTTGGTGATTATGTCTATGTCAGAATGGTTGCGGGGTGGCCCTTTTCTTGAAGTAAGTTTTTTAATGAAGATAAGAGAAGATAAAAAGAAACTCGTTCATTCAGTAATAAATAATCTCTCACTTCTATCAGAAAAGATAGAATTAGTTGATGAGAATACAGATGAAAAGATAGATTATTTTCTTAAAGGGGAACCGTTTGATGAGGCTGACCCTACAACCCCAATGATGCACTCATTAAAATTACATTTGTACGTTCATCTAACTAGAAAACGAAAAGCGACCTTACAAATAGAGAAGGTTTCTTCCAATGGTCTATTGGTCAATTTTTGGTTCTATGGCTCAACCTATGATTCTAAGGAATGGGGACAAATTGGTATTAACGAAGAGGAATATGTAGATTTTACAAACCTGCTTATCCATTTATTTTCGGTTTATCGTTTTAAAGTTGGCGGGATTGGGTTTGAGGTAAATGTCCTTGATTTATTTAATTCCTCTGAAACGTATCCGAACGAGTGTTACCAGTTTGAGAATGTTTTACCTAACCATGTCCTACAAAATAGTTCCCATTTTATACAACTGATCTGGAATGAAAAACACAAAAATTTAAGTAATATCCCATTTAATTATAGGAGGCTTCATCACGAAGGCGTTCTGATTTTTTTAAGGAGTTTTACAGATTAGAATTTTAAAGCTACACAAAACCTAATGTCAATTCTTCATGTCTTAAGCAGGAGTTTTGAGTGGCGAGGATGATGGTTTAAGAAGGAGTAGAACATAAAAATTTACGATTAATTGAGTGAGGGTGGGTGTTGAAGTGTGTGTGGAAAAAAACTCCTGAAAGACGAAGAGAAAGATTGATACAAGAGGAATTGAAAAGAAATCCAACTGGAAATATGAACGATGATTTTAATAGAGCAAACAGCGGTGGTCTTGCGGATGTAGTAGGAAGTTTAGGCTGGAAAGGGACGGGCATTCTTATCCTTGTCATCATAATAGGCTTTACCATTGCAACATTTTTCATATAATGAGTATGAAACGTAACGCCGAGCCAATCCTATAGCTAGGAGGGACTCGATGATGAAAAACATAGACTTTCGTTTTATACAAACCAATGGTATTACCTTACATATAGGTGTTGCAGGTCCTGAAGACGGTCCTCTCGTTATTCTGCTACACGGTTTTCCTGAGTTTTGGTATGGATGGAATAAGCAAATCAGCACATTGGCACAAGCGGGCTATCGTGTCATTATTCCTGATCAGCGGGGCTATAATTTGAGTGAGAAGCCGCCAGACGTGGAAGAGTATACGATTGATAAACTAAGGGATGATATGATGGGCTTGATCGAGTTTTTTGGCAGAGAAAAGGCTACGGTCATCGGACATGACTGGGGAGCGTTAGTCGCATGGCATTTGGCAGCGACCCGGCCGTCCTACGTGGACAAGGTCATCCCCATCAATGTACCTCATCCGGCTGTTTTTATGAGGAATGTGGTGAAGCACCCGACCCAGATGTTCCGGAGTTCTTACATTTTATTTTTTCAAACACCGAAGATTCCGGAAAAGCTTCTATCGGCAAACCACTATAAGGCAATGAAAAATATGATGCTTATCTCCTCTAATACCGGAGCTTTCACACACGAGGACCTTCAGCAATACGAAGCTGCGTGGTCCAAACGAAATGCCCTGACGAGTATGTTGAATTGGTACCGAGCAATGAGAGCGGGGACTATGAGGCAAATATCGAATGAAGCAGTGACAGTACCTGTTCGAATGATCTGGGGAAGAAAAGATCACTTCTTATCGTTAATGCTTGCAAAAGATAGCATGAAACTGTGCAGTGACGGAAAACTGACAATGGTGCAAGAAGCGACGCACTGGATTCACCACGAACAGCCAGACGTACTAAACAAGCTAATTTTGAATGCAATAAATGAGGTCTAACAAAGCATGGGGAACTATCTCCATGCTTCATTTTTATTATCAATTTTTAAATGAGATTACAGCCAATAAAATGTACCATCAATGACATAGTTCTACCACTGAATAACAAAGAGGTTACCAGTGTATGACAGACAGTTTACCAATTTATCTTCTATAAACATATATGATATATTTTATATTGTTTTGGCAGTTTAATAGGTCTTAATGGTGTATTATTATAACTAGGTTAATATTGTATATTTTTTTATAATTATACAATTAAGGTAGGTAATGGATATTAAACTAACGAGCAGTTTACTTTAAGAGAAGAAAATAATTTTATTAAGAGGAGAACTATTTATGTTAACACCAACTAAACTCAAAACAGGAGATGAAATACGAGTTATTGCTCCGAGTAGGAGTGCTTGTATCTTATCTGAGGAAGGGATACAAATAGCAAAAAAATGTCTAGAAGAATTAGGTTTTAACGTGACGTTTGGAAGAAACCTATTTAATAATGATTTACATAATTCTTCTTCTATTAAACAACGACTTGAAGATTTGCATGAAGCATTTCAAGATACTAATGTAAAAGGAATATTAACGGTCATAGGTGGTTTTAATAGTAACGAACTACTACCGTATATTGATTATGAATGTATTAAACGAAATCCTAAAGTATTTTGTGGTTATAGTGATATAACGGCTATTGCAACTGCTATTACAACGAAAA
>NZ_JBLWFS010000052.1:0-8858 GCF_048323755.1 Alkalihalobacterium sp. APHAB7 | reverse complement strand
CTCGAGCTTCCTTCAGATTCCACGTCACCATGGACACCCTTGCTTTTGGCTATGTACTTACCGCTACAAGGTCGTACTCGGGACTTTCACCCGTTAGAGTTCGCCCATGCTGGGCGAACAAAAAATACGATGACTGGTGTCATCGCATAAAGCTTCTTTTATTCTATTTGCTCATTCATCATTAGTTTATCTATATAATGAAGATTAGCCTTTTTCAAAATCTCAATTAAACGCCCGCCAAAAAGAACCTTCGGTGTCGATGATTTCAATGATGTCATTATAAGGAATTTTAAACGTTGGAAATCCCGCGACAAACGCTGCAATTTCGTATGGTTGAAAGTAAATTGCGAGGGCTTCTTCTGTCATGTAAAAAGGCTGGTCTGCCTGTATTCCTTTGTATGCCTCAGGGAAAAAGTAAGAAAAATCTTCTTGGTCTTGTTCCTCAATTTGCTTTCCAATCATATCACTTAAAACCGACACATAATCTGCACCTTGCTTAAATAAATCTTTTAATTCGTATAGTTCTCCTGTTTGCAAATTAATATGAATGAATTCTTGACTAGGCATACCATGGGCGGCACCAAACGGATAGTGGTACGCTGATAATTTTACGACGAGTAAGTTCTTACGGTAGAACTCAATTGAAAAGTCTCCCGTATAGCTGTAATCGAGTTGAACATTACTTGGGATTTCTTTTACATTTGATTTTTCTTTTAATAATTGGTTGATCTCACTTTGCCTCGCTCTATTTTTCATCCCTTCAATTTGTGGATAATACACAAGATAATCTTTATTTGGATTAAACTTTTCTTCTCTCACTCGATAAGGGGACCGAAGAGGAATAATTGTATTCGGTTTCCATATCGTCTTTCCTAAACGATCAAAATACATTACCCTCTGATCAACGAATGCTTTAATGACAACATTTTCTAGAGTTAATATCCCTGTACCTTGAACGACAGGATAGTTTTTTGCACGATTTCCTGATCGATCAATAAAAAACGTATATCGATCTTGTGTGACTGAGCTTAGACCTTCTTTAAATACGGAAACTGTATCGTATTCGAAATCAGTTAAACGGCGACCGTCACTCGTCGCAATGGCATAAATCGAACCGATATACGGTTTGTCAGCAACAATCGCTTTTCCAAGTGCTACTCGATCCTCTCCCAATTGTAAAACATCGTTGTATTGGGCTGGAATGATAAATTCTCCTTGTTTATTTATTAATCCGTACCCATTATGAATCCCATCAATAATATTGACGACCGCCCTTCCTTCCTGAAATGGCAGTGCTATTGAAAATTGTGGTTCAATAACAATATTTCCTTTTTCATCTACATAACCGTACAAATCATCTACTGTTTTTCTAAAAGAACTAAGTCCTTCTCTAAATTCAGTCATGCTATGATAGGCATATGTGTTAAGGATAGTCTCGTTCTTGTCGATCAGGGCATAATTTCGATTAGTTAACCGCACAAGCGCTTTCCCGTCTTTAAAATCATTCGCGTATTCAAACTGTAATGGGATTATTTCTTGGCCGCTTCGATCTAAATAGCCATAAAGGTATTGACCGTTGGCTGACCTATCAGAAAATACAGCACGCTCTTCTTCATAAGGAGCTATAAAATTGTAGGCTTTTGAAGTTAACACAGAACCCTTTTCATCAATTACTTTAAATCCAGCAGCGTCAATGACAATAGCTCGACCTTCTGTAAAAGGAAGGATTGAATTATATATAGGGTCTACAACATATTGACCAGAACAATTGATAATTCCTGCTTTATCACCAACCGTAACAATAGCTAGACCATTTTCTTGAAAATCATCCGCCCTGTCATACCTTGCAGGAATATTCAAATTACCACTGGAATTGATATAACCCCATTTCATGCCGTCTATTGTATGAACGGAAGCTGGATAAAGGCGACACTTTCTCCTTTGTTCTTCAGCTAACGCTAGTTCTTTTCGAAAAAATCTGGGCTTTGTTGTACTTGTAGAATGAGATAAAAAGTGACGGACCAAATCGATCGAATTGTGCTCTTCTCGCATAGTACAATCTCTCCAAACTTATAGTTTCAATAGTATATGAAATTTGGAAGATTTGGGTTCATACCTAGCAAAGCTATTAAGATTAAATTCCAGCTTTTTTTATAAGCAATATCAACACATAAAAAAACCTATTGAGCAGTTAGGCTCGATAGGTTTCCATATTATAAAGTATAGTGTCCTTATCTGTACTTGTCGGATAATGAAAAGCTTGTTTATAGGATTCAGGACCTTTTCCAGTAATTAAAATCCAATCTTCTTCTTGTGTTTGTTGAATTATAGATTGAATCGCAACGGTACGATCTTCTATGATGGTGCCTTTTTTATTACCGTACATATCTTGTAAACGATGAAGCTCATTGACCATCTCTTTAGCATCCATACCCTTGAGATCATCTAGTGTTAAAATATATTGATCGCTAAAGGTTGACGAAATATTAATCATTTCTTTTCGTTTTGAAGGATCACCATTGCCGCGAAAACCAAAAATGTGAAATATTCGTTTAGCTCCTTGTTTTTTTAACGTCTGAAAACAATGACTCAACCCATCTGGTGTATGTGCATAATCAACAACACAAGTCGCTCCACTAGGGTGAGTATAAGTTTCAAACCTTCCAGGAACTCCTGGAAAAGAGTTGAGCGCTTGAACGGCTTGATCTGCAGGTATGCCCAGTCTCCGAGCTGTAAAAAAAGATAAAGATGCATTTTGAGCATTATGTAGACCATTTAAAGGTAAGGTCACTTTATGTTGCTGTTCTGCTTGCTTAAGATCGAATTCCGTTGAAAATTCCACATTGACATTGTTTAAATTCATATGATCTGACTCTTGATGCCCAACAGAAAATACATTTTTTTGAGCATTAGCTAAACGGTCGATTAACCTTCTGCTCCAATCACAATAGTTGCTAACAATTGCTTCGCCTTCATGAGTTAATTGATTAAAAAGCTGAGCTTTCACTTCAAAATATTTATAAATCGTCCCATGATAATCCAAGTGATCATGCGATAAATTTGTAAAAAGAACATAATCAAATGGGATACCATTCACACGCCCCTGATCAATTCCATGAGATGAAACTTCGAGTATTATCACTTCATCCTCACTCTTATACATAAGTTCATGAAGTGTAATAGGATCTGGCGTTGTATTTGATGGTGGCAACAGCTCATCATTTATAATATTGTTAACCGTACCAATTAATGAACAGCGAATTCCCGCGCTCTCTAATATGTGTCGTAGCATATAAGAAGTCGTTGTTTTTCCATTCGTTCCCGTGATCCCGATAATGGTATGTTTTTTAGTACCTGTATCAAAAAAGCGCTGAGCTAAAATGGGGAGAAGGTTGCGACTATTTTTGACACGGATATAAGGAACACTGAGTTCTCTTTTCTCTTTCTCGCCAATAATAGCTGCGGCACCAGCTTTTATTGCATCTTCAATGTATTCATGACCATCTGTTTCATACCCTGAAATAGCAACAAAAACAAAGTTTTGTTGAATTTTTTTAGAATGAAAATGGATACCACTAATTGAGATGTCTGGTATGTTATCTGTCAAAAGATCACTTTCGATCAATTGTAATAAAGAACTTAACTTCATGGACCATTTGACTCCTTACAAGAAAATCACAAAACTGTGACAACAATTTTGTATTATAATATAGTCTTTCCATGGCCTTCATATAATATCCACGTACTAAAGATATTACCAACACAAGACTTTGTTAAAACGTACCGAGAGCCCTCATACATAGCTACACCTTGCTAGGTCATACTAAGAGTGAAAAGGAGGGATTGTATTATGGCTCAAACCTTACAGGGCATCATGTCAACGAATGTCGCTTCTGTTTCACCGCAAGATACAGTACAAAAAGCAGCAACTTTAATGAAGGAACTTAATGTAGGTTCTATTCCGGTTGTTGAAAACGGCCAAGTAATGGGGATTATTACGGATCGTGATATTACCTTACGAACAACTGCATCAGGAATTGGCAGTCAAACTCCAGTGTCACAATGTATGACAGATCATGTGGTTACAGCTAATTCAATGATGGATGTTCATGAAGCTGCCCAATTAATGGCGCAGCAACAAATTCGTCGTTTACCTGTTGTGGAAAACGGTCAATTAGTTGGGATCGTGGCCATTGGAGACCTAGCTGTAGAGAATATTTTTCAAAATGAAGCGGGAGAAGCACTTTCTAGTATCTCAAACCCAGCATTTCCCCATGAATAAATAAATGATTTCAGCTTGATCGAAGAGGTTGTGCTTTAAGTGCAACCTCTCTTTATTGTTTAGTGCAGTTATAGAGGTTTTTGATTTAGGGGGTAGCTTAAACCGTATAGTTGGAATAACAAAATTTTTTCACGATGTGCATGATAAAAGAATGAGAAGAATATAATTAAATATAGTCTTTTTATTTTCTGAGATTAATGGTCTATCCTCTTGTTGTTATCCCCTTCATTTCACTGTCAATTACCTTACAAAACAATTGAATAAGGAGTGATTATGTTGTTTGAATCTATTTATGGTATGGATGACTTGTCGACTGTTCAACACATTGGGTATGCGTCCGAAAGCAGGATGTATGATTTCACACTTGTTTTTTCTGATCACTTCTTTGGGAAGACATTAATAACTTGTCTTCAAAGCGGTAATTCCTCTTTATTGGACTTCCACGATGTTAGCGACGTTTCAGTTGTTAAAAAAGTGTTTCGTATTCAAAACGATGAAATTGCACACGAAGTTTCAGCACTACTACAATCGAAAATTCCGTTAGCAAAAAATGTTGATCAATATGAATAAATGAGGAGGAGATATTGGCGATTTTAATATTATGTAAGCGCTGTCAAGGACAAAGGAAGATGCGAAAGCGATGGCTGTTTCTTTTAACAAAAAAAATTTCCTGCCCCTTTTGTCAAGGAACAGGAAAACATAAAGTAGTTTCTTAAATAAGTCGAGGATGACTCTAGTGTGATAACTTTATGTTATGATAATTAAATTCTTATACCTACTATCGACATCAGTAAGAAGATACACACTGTGACGAGTCAACCTCTTACATAGTTATTGAACGATCTCAGGTGCCCCGTATTCAATTCCGTGAGTTTCTACTGTGACCGTTTTCATCCGTTGTTCTTCTTTCGGTGCTTCTCCTCTCGTTTCAACAACTGCAATGTTATCGACGATTGCCATTCCTTCAATAACTTTCCCAAAAGCAGCATAATTCCCGTCTAAATGAGGAGAGTGATCATGCATAATAAAAAACTGCGATCCGGCGGAGTTAGGATCATTCGTTCTCGCCATTGAAATTACCCCACGTTCATGAGGAAGTGGATTGTTAAAATTATTAGCATTAAATTCTCCAGGGATCGAATATCCAGGCCCTCCACTACCTGTGCCTTCAGGATCCCCACCTTGTATCATAAACCCTGGAATAACACGGTGAAAGATCACGCCATCATAAAATCCATCTTCGATTAATGAAACAAAGTTTGTGACCGTGTTTGGTGCAATCGACGGAAAAAGTTCGATTATAATTTGCTCATCGTTTTCCATCGTTATCGTGACAATCGGATTTTCTTCAGACCTTGCTTGTTTGACTACTTCATCTTCAGCCTCTATTTCCTCTGCACCATTCTTCTGATCGGCCACATCATCAGTTGGCGCTTCTGTGCCAGTCCCACAAGCGACGATAAAAGCAGTTAGAGCAACAATTATCATCGTAAGTATCAATCTTTTGAGATTAAATTGATTTCGCATGTATTCAACATCCTTTCTTGTATAACTGTTATTGTAACAAATCAAGATTTACCCTTGAAGTCAACTAGCTTCCATAGACTAATAATCATTATATCATTTTTTGTCCTATGTACTAATCAGGTTTTTTGCCAAAAGTTTTTTGTCCTATGTATTCGTCCGGTCACTTATAAAAGGTGTACATACCTTATCTATAAGGAGGTGATTTGTTATGTTATCTAAACAAAAGAAATTACGTCGCATCCTAGGGGCTCTGCCAGGCATCTATGATGTAGAGGCTGGAGTAACAGTTCCAAGTTGCGAGCGCTTTTGTAGGAACGTTTGTCAATCACTATTTCCACTCCAGCAAACTCAATGTATCAACGACTGTTTAGCCTGTCAACAAACGGCAGCACAACCACCAAGAAGAAAGAGATAATGTAAACGATAAATCTATTAAGAGTAACGAGAGAAAGTCACTCTTCTCGCGTTACTCTCTTATAATGCGTTTATTTGCAATTTTCATATTAACTATTGTTGACTTTTAGTTTCTTTATACCTTTTCCATTTTTTTTAGGAATTTTGTAAGAGTTTAAGATTTAGTCAAAGAAATAAGAATATTTCTTGTAGAGCGTAATAGTTTAGATTAATGTGACCTTTCTTTTTCTTGTAACTGTCTACTCCAAGTTAGTAAGGATAAAAAAAGATAACCAAGTGAAGGAAAGCGCTTACATAATCGAGAATTAATAGAGTGAAACTTTCTTTTTAGTAGAGGAAATGAACATTAGGAGGGGTTTATATGGTATATCAAAAGCCAAATACGGATGGGTCTCTAGTAAATTTTAAAAAGCGTTATGACAATTACATTAATGGGGAATGGACAGCCCCTGTGAACGGGGAATACTTTGAGAATATCACACCTGTCACTGGTAAGCCATTTTGTGAAGTTGCTCGTTCTACTGCTGAGGATATCGAATTAGCTCTAGATGCGGCTCACGCTGCAAAGGCAAACTGGGGTGCTACATCTCCTGCTGAGCGAGCAACTATTTTAAATAAAATTGCAGATCGTCTAGAAGAAAACTTAGAAATGCTTGCTGTTGCAGAAACGTGGGAAAATGGTAAAGCGGTTCGTGAAACGTTAAATGCCGACCTCCCTCTTGCTATAGATCACTTCCGTTATTTTGCGGGTGTTGTCCGTAGTCAAGAAGGCAGTATTTCACAAATTGACAATGACACGGTAGCGTATCACTTTCATGAGCCTCTAGGTGTTGTTGGACAAATCATTCCGTGGAACTTCCCTATTTTAATGGCCGTTTGGAAACTTGCACCTGCACTAGCTGCTGGTAACTGTGTTGTATTAAAACCGGCTGAACAAACGCCTGTTTCGATTATGGTCGTCATGGAACTCATTGAAGACCTTTTACCTAAAGGTGTCGTTAATATTGTAAACGGTTTTGGAGTTGAAGCGGGTAAACCGTTAGCTTCTAGTGACCGAATTGCGAAAATTGCTTTCACTGGAGAAACGACGACAGGTAGACTTATTATGCAATATGCATCTGAAAATATCATTCCTGTAACTCTTGAATTAGGAGGAAAATCGCCGAATATTTTCTTCCCTGATATCATGGAAAAAGATGATGCATTCTTAAATAAAGCGATTGAAGGTTTTGTAATGTTTGCTTTGAATCAAGGTGAAGTATGTACATGCCCTTCTCGCGCTCTTATCCACGAGTCGATTTATGAACCGTTCATGGAGCATGTACTTCAACGTGTGGAAGCGATTAAAACTGGGAATCCCCTAGATCCCGACACGATGATGGGTGCTCAAGCGTCACAAGAACAATTAGAAAAAATTCTTTCCTATTTAGATATTGGAAAACAAGAAGGTGCCGAGTGTTTAATTGGCGGTGAGCGTAATGTATTAGACGGTGACCTAAAGAATGGTTACTATGTAAAACCAACTGTCTTTAAGGGTAACAATAACATGCGTATTTTCCAGGAGGAAATCTTCGGCCCAGTCGTATCTGTCACTACATTTAAAGATGCGGATGAAGCTTTAGCGGTTGCTAACGATACACTGTACGGTTTAGGAGCAGGCGTTTGGTCTCGTAATATTAATACGGCGTATCGTTTCGGGCGTAACATTCAAGCGGGTCGCGTTTGGACAAATTGTTATCATGCTTACCCTGCGCACGCTGCATTTGGAGGCTATAAAAAATCTGGGATTGGGCGAGAAAATCATAAAATGATGTTAAGTCACTACCAACAAACGAAAAATATGCTCGTCAGCTATAGCGAAGACGCACTAGGATTCTTTTAAAATCGAGGAGGTGTCTTCTATGGTAGATAAAGTAAAAGCGACGGAAGCGACGCTTGAGTTAATTGGCAAACTAAAAATACGGCACGGTGAACTTATGTTTCATCAATCGGGTGGTTGCTGCGACGGAAGCTCACCGATGTGTTACCCAAACGGCGACCTTCGTATCGGTAACTCTGACGTCCTTCTCGGTACGATCGGAGGGTGTCCCTTCTATATTGCAAAGGACCAATACGAATACTGGAAACATACTCAATTAATTATTGATGTCGTTGACGGCCGTGGCGGGATGTTCTCATTAGAAGGTCCTGAAGGGAAACGATTTTTAACTCGGTCTCGTGTATTTTCATCTGAAGAACGACAACAATTAGGGTTTTAAGTAGGAAAAAACCAAAAGAGGATGACTCGAATGTATGTTTCGCAACTTACACTTCGAGCCATCCTTTTTTTACTAGCATGATTTCCTATTTACTCTATTTATTAGTGAGGCTTTCTGCTGTCTACTGACTTTAAGCATCAATAGAAATTTATGAATGCTAGTATAATATAGCGCTACTGATGGTCCGTCTGACATTAGCGGACTCCAGGGCCCTTATTGCAAGGAAAAGTGCCCTATTTTCCAGCGTAACGGATAAAGTCCATATAATTGTGTAAAAAGAATAAGCCATATCAATTTCTGGTTACAATGTTTTCAACCACGAAAAACCGTAAAGGAGAAATTGATATGACTCAAATTAAGTTTACCCTAAATATGGA
>NZ_JBLWFS010000051.1:0-9250 GCF_048323755.1 Alkalihalobacterium sp. APHAB7 | reverse complement strand
GACTAAATACAACAAAACCTTCCAATAATGTACTTAGGGAAGGTTATTTAGTATGTCTATTTTTAGTATAGCATGTGGTTTTCAAGATTTTTATAGAAAAATATTGACAAACTATTAGCTGGTTTAGCGCAAGAAGGCAAGTGATACCATCTTAAAGTATCGCCTCCGTTTGTTTAAATATTTTGTTCCTGTTTTCTATATACAACAGAGGAAATTTCCCAATGTGATGGATTTTATTTCTTAAAAATACTAATAGTTGTCAATGATTCCCCCTAAAGAAGCTGCTTTTATAATAGGTTCTTCCATAATTTCTAAGATTTGCTCCTTCGTTCCATACACGACAATACCTAATATCTCTATATCTTTTACTTTTTTACCATCTAGGGTACTAAACGCTTTATGGTGGTCCCTTGAAAAACTAGTTTGAAGTAATTCGAGAAATCGATTATATTCATAATCCAATCTAGTTGTTGAATGAGCTGAGAACCCTAAAGCTTCACGTTCACGAATGAATGTCGCAGACCAATCATACTCTGTTACTTCTTCTTGAAATGTTTCTATTTGGCTATCAGTGTAGGTGTTAATCCAGAACCAAGTCATTTTTGGAAGCTCACCAACAGGTAATTCACTTTGTTTGTAAGGCTTATCAAAAGAGAGGGCAACCTCATAAATTTTATCCCCTTCTATGCTATTAATTAGCTCTTCGTCATTATTGTATTTTTTATAAGAGACATTGGGATGAAAGAACATCATTTCTCTCCAGCCGTTTTCTTTATATTGAAACTGCCAGTCTTCCCCCGTGACTCCAATACTGCCTCCGTGACCTCTTGACATCAAAGTAGATGGAAAAAGACCAAATGAATATTGATTTTGTTCAATTACAACTGCTTTCCTTTTCATGTCTTTTGAAACTTTATAATTGCTAATTCCTCCAAGAATACCTGTTGAATCAATTGTTTCACTTATATAGCCATTGGGAGTAGTAAGCCTGACATAAGCATCCCTTCGTTCAAATGCCTTTTTACTAAAGTAAGCGGAAATGGCGAAATTGGAAATAGTTAAAACAACAAATACTAAAAAAGAAACTAAAACAATTGTAATTATTGACTTTGTTTTACCCTTTTTAATCGCCTTTTTTATCTTCTTTTCATCAAAGATATCACCTGTATAATCACTCATCAAGAGATTCCTCCACTTCTTTTGAAACTCTTTTCTTGCGCGGAATAAATAAGTCTTAATGGTCCCTTCCTTCATTCCAAGTAATAATCCTATCTCCTTATAACTTAGTTCCAGTTCATATTTTAATAATAGAAGCTGTTTGTAAACTTCTTGTATCTGGCTTATGGTCTGTACTGTTTCATTATTCATTTCAATAGTTAACACACTAGGTTCGGTATCATGGTCATTCGCGTAAATATTCCAAAAGCGATCATCATTGATAGAAATGACTTGTTCTTTCCCTTTTTTCTTTAATACTTTTTTAGATTCATTCATAGCAATAGAAAAAATATATGATAAAGCTTTGTATGAAGACACACCATTGTTTGCGATAGGTAACGGAACTCGTTACACCCATGAGCGCCTATTTTTTAGTTATTTATAATTGATTTATATAAACTTTATTAACCTCACTACCTGTAATAATTCGGTATCCATACTCTAGCTTCTTTTTGTATTGCTCAAACAATCGGATCATTCGATTTGATTATCAACTTAAACTTCATTAATTAATAAATGCACAATACCAGTTCTTCCGCTTCGGTAGTTTAGCGAATCACAGGAAGCAAGAGAACCTCCCCTTGCTTCCCTTACCATAGTATTCCACTAGATCTTATACGCTCAAAGGATTTCTAGAGTTTAAGATTTCTACTACTCGTCGTAGCAACTCTTCTAGTTCTCTTTTGGTTTGGAACGTATACATATATCCATAATTAGACTTAAGTTTGCCGCCTTCTTCCATTTTAGGGAAGCGTCTTAACGCTGTACTTTTTCTTTGCTTGTTTGGCACTTCCATGAACATCTTCTCTTGCTCCACTATTGAAGGATGAATAGCAATAAGATTGGTTCTCTTAAAATTCACTTTTTTAAATGTGGATTCGAATTGCTCTAAAGGGAAACTGCGTTCATTTGATTTAACCGGTTTAAGGGCAGTACGAACTCTAGATTTCTCCTTTTCATTAACCAAATCTTCTTGCTGATATTTTTCTTGTTTTAGTTGTTCTAGGTGTGCTTCTATTTCCGTCAGCCGCTTTGTAGTTTCTTGTATATACGCATCCATCCATTGTTTCATATCATGATGGTCTTGATTAGGCTTAGAAGGTAGCTCATATGTTGGGGCACTAAACGTATAATGACCATAAACTTCTGCATACCATACACTAATATCGAACAGCGCCTGATGCACTTGCTTCGCTACTTCTTGACACATCTCTAACACTTGATGAGACGCAATATTTCCGTTTTTTCTTATGTACTCCAATTTCTTATAAATATCGTCTTGAATAATATCGTGTTTATACAATCTATTTATCTTTTCCACCTGTTTCATTGGATACACTTCATTCATGTTTTCTTGCTCAAAGATCATGGACACTAACATTTCTCCAAACAAGCGTGATTGGGTAATAGCTGCTTGTGGTTGATCCCATAAGAGTGCTTCTACACGTAATGCTAATTCTTCTAAAGTACTCGAAAAATCCCCAATAAAATTAAATATACTAGACTTCATTCCCGTTCCACTTCCTTTAATAGAATATTTTCTATTAGTTTATCATTTAATGACACCACTCTCATATTATTAGGAAAGCGGGTCTGTCCCCGCTGCGGTAATACTTTACTGTAGTGAGGGTCAGGGCCCGAATTCGTAAATTCGCAGCGGATACGTTTTTACACATCCATTCTAAATGAAGTACATAAACCAATAGCCGACTTCATCCTGCTTACAAGTTGCTTCCCTTACTTGCTCTTTGCCATCTGGACTTAAATGGTACGCCCTAACCCTCTCAACATCAAAATTTCTATCATAGAAACGGTAAATCATTAGAACGGCGAGCATTTCTCCTAAGTTAGCAAAATAATCAATTTCTCTTTTTGTAAACATTGAACGATTATGTGCAACTGATAAGTTATTCTCCGGTAATTCCTTACGTACCCTTCGAAGAATTGCATTAAATCAAGGTATTGTTTTTTCAAGTCAGACACCAGCTTTCGAAACTATTAAGACATTTGGATTTTTAACTTAAAAAACTACACAAAAAATAAACTGTTCACACTTTGAATTAATCAGGTCAAAGATGCTAGGACATTCTAGCATCTGACTAGCAAACAGCTACTTCATAAGATTAACAATATCTTTTCTTACCCACTGCGGCAATACCTTACTCTAAGGGGGCAGCACAGACCCCGAACCTTTAGGACTCACCCTTAACTATTTTTCCGCAATATTCGGGGTGTTTCGGGTTGTCACAGTGACATATACAATGGAAACTAAAAGATGACCCTTGTTCAAACCAGAAATCACCTTCTTAATACACCAACATTTTTATCAGTATTATTCCCTTTCCCCATACTCTGCTTCATAATCTTCTTTAAAAATCCATTTATATCCATATGCAGACTTCAACCTACCCTTACAACACTCTGTTATTTTATACTTCGCATTAGAAAACCCAACAGAAATGGAAGCATTTAAAACTCCTTCATGCTCTGATATGTATTCGTTGTCTTTCGTCAGTTTCACTATCATCTTAGGTCTAGTGTCATTAAAAGGGGGCATTTCAATCTCATCATTGAGATATTTCATATAATCTTTTTTGTACATCCATTTGAACCCATGAGATTTATCTCTTTTTCGATTACAACAATCTATAATATGAGAATTGGACTTAGACAACCCTACGGAAACAGAAGCATTGAAAACACCTACATGTTCTGAAACATATTCATTATCAAAAGTTAATTTTACGATTGTTTCATGTCTAGTGTCTTGGTATTGCGGTAATTCTATTTCACCATTACGGTACTTTTCATAATCATCTTTGTACATCCATCTGTACCCGTAAGCCATTTTCGTTCTTCCACTACATACCGTCGATATATTACTATAGTCTCGATTGGTCTTTGGTAGTCCTAGGTCGTCCATTGCTTTAGATATACTTTCAAACACATTCATAAACTCGCCAGTAGGAGACAATTGAACAACGGGACTAATATTCGTTTCTTTCTCAACATCATACGTACACAAACCAAGATCAGAACCTCGCTTCAGATACCTCGTCAAGACCGTTCTACTAATATTTAGTTTTTCTGCAATTTTCATTATACTTGTCAATCCGCTATCCCACAGTTTCCAAGCCTCATGCGCCAATGATGAACAAGCCAATTTGTAGCACTCTTCCCAATTGATACGAGTTAAGTCATAAAAGTTTGGTAATTTACTGTTTAGAAAGCTATTTTTTAGGTACTTAAACTCTGACTGTTGACAGTCAATTAGGATGTAGTTTTCAATCCCATTTTTCATTGCATTGTTAAATTTCAGTCTATCGTTTTCTTGTTCTTCTTCTAATGATCTCCCACCAAGATATTCAAATGTGATACTGTAATGTTGCCTACCATGAGTTTCTATAATCATATTTTTGTCTGGAATATAGAAGTCATATCTCTTATTGCCAGACCATTCGAAAATCTTTTGTGTTTCAAATTCAATTCCTAATTGTTCTAATACATTCACAGTAAATTTCTCGGGGATGGAAAAGCCATCGTCACAAAGTTCGCAAGTTAGTCCGAATTTCGTTACATATCCTATTTGTTTACGTATTTTACGATTACAAGTTGGACACTTGAAGTAGACCTTTCTCGCAGAATTTCTTGTGTACTTAAAGGCATCTTCTTCTTCGTAAAACAAAGAAGCGATGTGTGGGTCTGTTTCGGCAATACTACCTACATTCCCTAAGTAAACCGAATCTTTTTTAGGTATTCCATGTTTCCAACCACACTCTTTACACCTGTCCTTCCCACCTGCCCTTTTCCGATTTGTTAATAAAGTTGAATACTTTACTTTAGACGTACACCCACAATCATCACAAATTTTAGTTACGAAAACACCGCTACCCTCTTGCAAGTGTTCTAATTTGACCATTATCTTTGACCCACGTGGAACGACCATTTTGTTTTGTTTATTTTTCTTCCTTGGTATTTCGTAGCCAAGGTTTTCATAGTATTCAATCGTTTTGTTATGCAACGTAACTTCTACTTCTTTTTCTAAAATAGCCATTTGCAAGTCCTCATTTGTGTGTAAAAATAGGTTCAAGATGTATTCAGCGATCTTACTTCTTAATCATTAACATACCAATTGAGGCTGATTTAATGTATGTTTTACTTCATTAATAAATTATTTTCCAGAAGTGCAATCTACAAAGTAACAACCTAGAATATATTTTAAAAGGCATGGAGAACAGAAGTTACTGTTTTCCATGCCTTTCGATTAAACAAATGTCACTGTGACAACCCGAGATTTGTCGAGAAGAATGGGGGCTATGATTACCATCAATTCTCGTTGCTCCTCCAACCAAGCGCTACTTAACAAAAATAAGAAGTAGTGAATGCCTGTGGTGGATGTGACCACCTTGAACGAAAGCGGGGCCTGCCCCCGTTACGGTAATACCCTTAACAATTTTTCTATTCTATTAATAGAATCCAAGAAATCATTAAAATCATCATATACATATTCTTGAGAATGAGCTGTATTATTTCTTAACTCCTCAATAGAGCTAAAGAATCGATCCACCTCTTTTTTTGAATGAAATTCCAGTTGATTTAACAGTTGTGGTGTTTTTCGGATGATCGTTCCTTTATCAGATAGCTGGATACATTCAATTAGGCCTAGCCCCTCATTTTTTTGCTTCCTTTTTTCGTATACTTCTAATGCTTTTTCGATTCTTCCCTCACTTAAACACTGTGTCCAACCATTGTCTGGGTAACTTTTTTTAATTAACTCTAATAAATTCATTTCTAATAGAGAAATTAAGCCAAATACTAACATACGAATCGGTTGTTTTTGTAAATCAGCTAATGTTAGTAGTTTCTTTACTTGATTTTTTTCAAGTACAAACACTGGATTTTTATCTTTAAATATTTGCAACAGTTCGATAAGTGACGTTGATTCTGAAATAAGATCGTCCATTTCGAAAGGATGAACATATTTTGATATCAAACCATCTTTCAGTTCAGACCTGACAATATAGCCAATAATCTTCCCATTATTTTCAACTCCATAATAGTCAAAGTCTGATTCCTCCATGTTCTGTTTAACTTCTAGTGCATCACCGTCCAAAGGACAAGCAAATAAATCTTCTGCAATTAATGGCACAGATAGATTGTCTGAGTATATTTCCCTTAACGTCTCGAGACTCTTTTTAAAGTGTACAATTGCCATAATAAACGTCCCCCAATTATGAATGACCTTGAAGTAAATATAGTAAATCAAGTTTAAATTACTAGCGCTCATTTTGCTAATTATGTAATAAATAATATTATAACTGTTCTGGGTGTAATGAGGTCAAAACATTTAAATTGATTGGTCAATCAGAGTACTTTTAAAGAAACTCTATAAAAATATTAGCTTCTCTTTATTTTCTGACGTTGAAATTTGGGTTTTCCCACGTTCACTGCTAATCGAAAAATCATAACGAATTAACCTATCAGGATTACAACTAAAGAAATCACAGTTTAATTCCTCTTTATTTAAATACATATATTTTTAAATAACATCATTACTCTTTTAAACACATTAGAAAGGCCGCCTCTATCCAAAGTACATAAACCAATAACCGACTTCATCTTGTTTACAATTTGCTTCCCTTACTTGCTCTTTTCATCCGGACTGAAATGATAACCCCTTACTCTCTCACCTCTAAATCTCTATCATAGAAACGATAAATCATTAGAACATTGGATAGTTGAGCTTTGTTCTTGGTAACAACTAAGGAATTTAGAGCTTGGATCCTCTCTTCTGAATTTATATTCTGTATTCCAATTACATTATGCGGAATGTAGTCTGGCTCTGTTTCAGCAATCAGCTTTTCTATCGTCTCCTCATCTTTATCCCATTGATTTTCCCATTCTAAATGCATCGCGAGATAGACTTAATTTTCTTTATCTCGCTCGTCCCACTTCCACCATGAAAGATCCATCGGTCTTGACCTACCTAAAGCTTTATCAAACTTAGAATCTTCAATAAAAGCATCAAAACCGAGCATTTCTCCAAAGTTAGCAAAATAATCAATTTCTCTTTTCGTAAACATTAAATGATTATGTGCAACTGATAAGTTCATTCTCCGGTAATTCCGTACGTACCCTTCGAAAAATTGCATTAAATCAAGGTATTGTTTTTTCAAGTCAGACACCAGCTTTCGAAACTATTAAGAGATTTGGATTTTTAACTTAAAAGCTACACAAAAAATAAACTGTTCACACTTTGAATTCATCAGCTCAAAGATGCTAGGGCTCGCTAGCAAAAAGCTATCAATCTGCTTCTTCGTAAGATTATCACTATCTTTTCTTACCCGCTGCGGTAATACTTCACTCTAGTGGCGGCTCAGTACCTGAACTTTTGAGACTCACCCTTAACTATTTTTCGGCAATATTCGGGTTGTCACAGTGATATATACTCAGGGGTACTTCCTTATATTGTATCATTATTAAACAACAAAACTTCGTAAGAAAAGACAAAGTCCGTTGAATGAACTTTGCCTTTTAGTAATTATTTATAAATATCTCCACGTGGACCAATCTTTAAAATGAGTATTCGATAAATATTTTAACGCTTCTTTTGAGAATTGAACGTTATAGTTGGAAGTCACGCTTGATATCCTCCCAATAAATGACACTGTGACAACCCGAGATTTGTCGAGAGGAACTGGATCTATGATTACCATCAATTCTCCAACCAAGTACTTCTTGAGAGTATAAGAAGTAGTGAACTCCTGTGTTGGCTCTGTGACCATCTTGAAAAAAACGGGACCTGTCTACCCCACTGCGGTAATACTTTACTCTAGTGCGGGAGACAGACCCCAAATCCTTGGAACTATAACCCTTAAATATCTTTCGGCAACATTCGGGTTGTCACAGTGACATATACCCTACCGCACTGGGGGGCAAGCACATTTCCCATGTAATTAACCACTTGAAGGAGTGAGTCTTTTTTGCTTGCGTTGTTCTTGAAGAATACCTGTTAGAAGTTTTTGAATCGTTTTTGATTCAGGTGTTTCATGTATAGGGTGTGCAAGGTTTATTTCCTCAAACGGATCCCGCGTTATATTGTATAACTCGAATTGATCAGGCACTGGCTGAGATTTAGTGGTTGTGATACAAATAGCAGCCTGAAGATCCTCAGAAATATCTGTGGCTTTCTTCTGGGTAGTTTCAACATCTTCAACGCCTGGATCACTCCAAAATTGTGGATTATCGAAATACCGAGTAAACTTCCAAATTTCCTTTGAGTTATTTTCTCCTGTTGGTAGTTTGATGATGACAGTTTCCAAATGATTAGGCTGTCTAACTGCTTCATAAGGTTGGCCAGTTAGGGTGTATTGATTTAAACCTTTGGAAAATTCATCATCTGTCATAAAGTAAAGAGCCTCATCACCTCGAGTAAAATCTAAATTTCCATTAATTAACAAAGTTAAGTCTCGACCTACTAAGGAATGGACCTCTGTATGATCTGTTTTCAATTTTTCTTGGACTTCTTGAACATCAATATTTGCAAGTCCTAATAAAGTAGGAACAATGTCCACATGACTTGTTAGCAAATCCGTTTCTTTACAGTCAGCAAAGTATTTAGGACTATGAATAATGAGTGGAACATGAAGTGCTTCCTCATAGGCATTATGCCATTTTTGAAACAATCCTCCATGGGCCCCAACTAAACTGCCATGGTCTGCAGTAAATACCACAATTGTATTTTCATAGAAAATAGATTGTTTAAGTGCGGTAAACACTTTATACATTTCATCATCAACCTGCTTATGAAGTGAATAGTATAGCTGCCTGTAGAAAGGGGTATCCAATGTAGGTTGTAATGCCTGTTGATAAACGTCTCGGTAATTACGTTGGGCTGAGGGCTTAGTAAGAAGATCCTCGTTTGCTGTCGGGGCTGGTGGTATAAAAGGAACTGTAGGATCTACTGAAAAATTATATGTTGGTAGTAATTGTGTGAATAACCCATATAGGGTAATATCGTGCGGATTTACAA
>NZ_JBLWFS010000050.1:0-11591 GCF_048323755.1 Alkalihalobacterium sp. APHAB7 | reverse complement strand
ATACATCCTTGATAAACATCCTTTATTGAAACTAATTCCAGTTCTGTACGATGTTGATTTTGGGCATACACAACCAATTTTTACATTCCCAATTGGTGGGATTGTAGAATTAAATAGTATAGGAAACAAAATAAAAGTTACCAAATTTTAATTACTAAAAACAAAATTGTTCTATACAATTAATTGAACTAACGGAGAGCGTTAGTTCAATAAGAAAAGAAAATATTAGTAGAAAAATGCACAGATAATTAATTTACCTGTGCATTTTTGTATGCTAATAATAGTGCTAATTTGTTTAAGGTTTGAGTGCTAAATTTATAGGAGAGCGTATCGTAAAGCGGTATTTGTTAGCGGGTATGTTGTCATCGTTTTTGAGATCCTATATCACTTTTGTGGAAGAAAGTAGAAGAGCAGTTCTGCCTGATAATGTCCTTCATCAGTTTTATACAGGACATTACGTCTTTTTTTCAATGCTGCCTCTTTCGTGTAAGTACATCTTTTTACAGTTATTATATACTTAATACTTCCTAAAATAATGACTCATTGTTAGCAGGGGCCATATATATTTATAGCTGTGATAGTGAATGTAAAAGACTTCTGGAATGCCACCTCCTGTCGGATATTTAGTGGTCCAATCCGATTGAGTAAACGATTGAATTAAGTAGGTCATGCCTTTATTGATTTCATTCGTTGGCTGATCGTGCGCTGTGATTAGCGCATCTAAGGCCCAAGCGGTTTGAGAGGGGGTGCTAGCTCCAAGGGGGACATATCGTTTTTGAATGTCGCTATAGCACGATTCTCCCCAGCCGCCATCTGTATTTTGTACGGAAAGTAACCAGTTAACGCCTTTTCGAACCGGAGCAGAAGACGGTTCCGTTCCACTCGCTAGAAGACCCGTGATGGCCGCCCACGTTCCGTAAATGTAGCAAATTCCCCAACGACCATACCATGAGCCATTTTCTTCTTGGTTCCTTACTAACCATTGTGTCGCTTTTTCAATCGCTGCATGGGGTAACCGTAAATTTGCATCATTGCCTAGAAATTCAAGTGTTCTTCCCGTTAAATCTGCTGTAGAAGGGTCTAGCAGAACTCGATAGGCATCCTTAAAAGGTAATTGCGCAATTAGTGGATGATCTAAATTTTTTTCAAAAGCGGACCAGCCCCCGTCATCGTTTTGCATCGATAACACCCAGTTCAGCCCGCGGTTCCAGCTATTTCGAAGTGCAGGATGGTGACTAACAGTTGCTCTTATCGCCCGGAGTGAAACGGTCGTATCATCGACATCAGGCTCCAGTGTATTAAAGTCAGAAAACCCCCAGCCTCCTGGAAGTGTATCAGGATTGTTTAATGCCCAATCCGCAAATTCCAGATGTTGCCGCGACAAAAGATAGGTCATCGCATTCTGTATCAAGGGATCCGTTTCAGGTACACCGGCCTGTTGTAAACCATGGCTAAGTAATGCCGTATCCCAGACGGTCGATGGACAATATTCGATGTGGTGAAAATCATTCGTCAGACAAAGTTGGTTGCGGAGTCCATGCAGTGCGTTTTGGATGAAGGGGTGATTTTTCTTGTAGCCGAGGCTAAGCAAAGCAAAGATCATAAAAAAGGTAGCTCCAAAGTAATTATACAGTAATCCGTCTGGTTCAATCCGCTCGAGCATAAACCGTTCTGCTTTTTTCAAAGCTAATTGTCGACTTTCCTTTGGCTTCATTAAAAGAGGTCCGATTTGTTCAAATAAAGTATTTAAAATCAATTTTTCGTCGCCTGTATGAAACTTGAGATCAATCGGTAAACGTGTATTAATTAACTCAGATAAATCAGGAGTATGGCTCGTTTTATAGGAAAAATTAAGGTTTGAAGAAATGAGAACAGGCGTTAGATGAACTCTCGTATAACCGACCAATTGATAAAAGTGAATAGGAGAAGTGCGTGGAAGCAGAAAGCCTTCAATCGGTAGTTGTAAGTGCTTGGGCCAAGGAATGTGCCCAGTTACAGCGAGCAGCGCTTTCGTTAAACTATTCGTCTTTGTCAACCCGCCATGTTCGATAATATATTGTTTCGCTTGCTGCATTTCAGCAGAGTCGGGGTCCATATAATGAGAGAACAACAAGCCGTAATAAGCTTCAACCGTTGCAGAAAGATTGCCTTCCTCTTCATCGTGAAACAGTTTCCAAGACCCATTTGGCTGCTGGATGGATAAAATCCGCGTAACAAGCTGTTGAATCAGCCATTCATCATCTTGCTCTAGAGTTCTTAACAGAATAATCATATACGCATCTGTTAATGGGCCGCCTTCAAAGCAAAAGCGCCAAGACCCATCGTTAGATTGCATCCCGCGAAGCTTTTCAATCAGGTGGGAAGTTGCCTCTTGAACGTGCTGCCTCATCATTAATCCCCCTTAAATCTTTTCAACATTAACCATATGAAATAGAAAATGTAAAAAGAACAGAACTCCATTGAGGGGAGTTGTTTTATTTTTAAGGGCTGATTCGTTCTCAACCTTATTCTCCTACTTTTGTTACTTCAAGTTGAAATATCAGGGAATCTGCTGATTATTTTTAATTCTGGAAAATGTTACTTTTATACTAGGTTAATTTGGTAGTATACGAGTTTAGTTGCATTCGTAATGGATAGGAGTACATATGAAGGAATTATATAATCAAGTCATTAAAAAACGGTATTATATTTCGATTTTTATTATGATCGTTCTCATGAATATTGGATTGTTCTCGTCTAATCCACGGTATGGGGAATGGGATTTCGGATACTTATTACATATCGCTCTAGTTATTATAATAGCTATTTGTTTATTGCTTTATCCGAAGTTTGAGACACATGCGTTTCGAAAAATAATGATTATAACGGCGTTTGTTTATTTCTACACCATTTTCTTTTTATATCCAGAAACGTCGTCAATCTTAATTTTAATTTGTTTTCTACCTGTCATTTCTATACTATTCTTCGATACAAAGCTTTTTTATTTCTCTTTACTATTAAATACGATATTGCTCGGCGTGATCTTTGGCTATATTTTGCTTGTCGAAGCAGGATCTTCTTATTCTTACATTAAAGAAGATGTCGTAGGAAATGTCATTAATTTCGCAGCAACTCAAGTGATTATATTTCTTATTTTTTACTTTACACAAAATCGTTTAAAGCTGGTAGAGGAGCGGAACCTTTTCACGGAAGGGCCCGTTGTAACCTTTGTTTGGAAAATGGCTGACAGCTGGCCGGTTGAATATGTGTCACCAAATGTTTCAGCATTATTAGGTTATTCTCCAGAAGAGATGATGGAACAAAACTTCACGTATGCTGCATTAATTCATCCTGATGATCGAGAACGGATAGGGATTGAAGTCGCTTTTAACATCAAAAATAAAATCGATCAGTACGAGCAGTCCTATCGGATCCGGACAAAAGAAGGACAATATCTTTGGATCCATGATTTTACAAAGCTTATTCGCAATAAACAAGGTCGAGTTGAAACGATTCGAGGGTATATGTTTGACCAGACCCATCTTAAGACAGTAGAGGATGCTTTAGACCAAAAAAGGCGTCGTCTCAATGATATTATTGTTGGAACGAATGCGGGTACTTGGGAATGGAATATTAAAACAGGCGAAACATTCTATAATGAGCGCTGGGCCGAAATTATCGGGTACACGCTGGAAGAACTTTCACCAACGACATTAGAGACATGGAAACGTTTTGTTCATCCAGAAGATTTGAGGAAAAGTGAAGAGCTCTTAACCCAACATTTTTCGAAAGCGATCGATTTTTATGAATTAGAAGTACGAATGAAACATAAAGACGGTCACTGGATATGGGTAGCAGATCATGGACGTGTATCCGCATGGGGGGAAGATGGTTCACCACTTCTAATCTCAGGGACGTATCGTGATATTACGCACCGGAAACAGATGGAACAAGAATTAATTTGTGCAAAAGAAAAGGCTGAAGCAGCTAGCCAGGCCAAAAGTCAATTCCTCGCCAATATGAGTCACGAAATCCGAACGCCTATGAACGCCGTGATCGGAATGACGGAACTTGTCCAAGAGATGGCAACAGAAGAGCAAAAAAAATATTTAGACATCATCCAAAACAGCAGTCGTTCTCTCTTAAACATTATCAATGATATTTTAGACTTATCGAAAATCGAATCGAATACGATTGAGCTAGACCGACAAGGAATCGATTTACAAAAGGTAGTACAAGAAGTTGGAGAAACGTATCAAGTTTTAGCTGAGAAAAAAGGATTGAACTTTTTAATTGATCCGAAAATGGACCCGACACAAAATCATGTTGTTCTAGTGGATCCTCATCGGTTAAAACAAGTGCTCGTCAATTTAATAGGAAATGCAATTAAGTTCACGAATGAGGGTTATATTCGACTTCAATACGAAATCATAGAGAACGCAAAGATCCGCTTTACCATAATGGATACCGGAGTTGGTATTGCTGAAGAGGATTTAGAAAACATTTTCAACGCCTTTATGCAAGCTTCACTTAAACCGACGAAAAAGTTTGGTGGAACAGGGCTTGGGCTGACAATCTCGAAAAAAATAATCGAGTTAATGGACGGGACTATTTTTGTAACAAGTAAGTTAGGGGTTGGCAGTACGTTTGGCTTTGAAATTCCTTACATACCTTTTGAAAAAACGCTAGACCAGCAAAAAGAAATACCATTGAATTTTTCCGCAGGTCAAAAAACGGAAACGATGACTATAGATGATCGAAATCAACGGAAAAACGCACCGAGAAAACATATTTTGTTAGTTGAAGATACCGAGGAAAATCAGTTATTAATACAGGCGTATTTTAAACATTCGAATGTGCAAATAGATATAGCAAACAACGGAAAAGAAGCGGTAGAAAAGTATAGGAATGCATGTGAACGAACGGAACAAAAAATACCATATTATTCGCTCGTGCTAATGGATATTCAAATGCCGATCATGGACGGCTATGAAGCGACAAGGACCATAAGGCAGTTCGAAAAAGAAAATCAGCTCACACCCGTTCCGATTATTGCGCTGACGGCTTATGCGTTAGAAGAAGACCGCCTGAAGACGCTCGAAAGCGGTTGCGATGAACACGTACCCAAACCGGTCCGAAAACAAGAGTTGTTAGGGATAGTAAATCGGTTTCTCAATGGCCTGAAATGAGGTTGAAGTAATAAACTGTCCAAAACTATATGTGGAATATTTGAATGGGTCACGATGTGTGAATTATTTAGCAGATGTAGATGAACCTCTTATTTTTAATTGAAAAATAAATGAGTGATCCGTAGTACCTTTTTTGAATATAGGCATATGATAACTTGAGAATTGGATCAATTTTGAAAGGAATGAACATACGTGTATTATATGCCTCAAACCTATTCATACCCTTATTATCCGAATGGTCACATGTATCAATCGTCTAACGGCATGCAAAGAGGGAGCCAAGGACCGGATTATCAAGCGGCAGAGGACGTACTTGCTGGAATTAAAAGAGAAGCTGCAGCTATTGATCTTTATATGCGACTTGCTGAAGCAGCGCCCAATCAAAAACATAGAACAGACCTTTTACATTCATTAGAAAGCAAAAAAGGACAGTTGAATCAATTAACTCATCTCTATTATTCTTTTACAGGAAGAGAGCCTGTGTACCAAATCGAAAGCGTTCCTTTCCAAAGTTACCGTGAAGGGTTACAAAAAGCTTACCAAGCTGAAGTTGAAGGGTATGAACACTATAGTAGAAGTGGTTCGGCTTCACCGTACCCTCACATTCGAAATGCCTTTATGCAAGCGCTGACTAGTGAACAAGAAAACGCATCGCGCCTTGTTGTTTTAAATCAATTAAAAGATTATGGTTCACAACCATTTGTCGTTGATATTGAAGAGGTGACGAAGGAAAACGAAACGTTCCGTACAGCGTTATGGACAGGAAAACACTTGCAAGTCACGTTAATGAGTATCGAAGTGGGAGAGGACATCGGTTTAGAGAGTCATCCGGATGTTGACCAATTCATTCGGATCGAAGAAGGGCAAGGACTTGTACAAATGGGTGACAGCAGAGACCATTTAGACTTTCAAAAAGAAGCGTTCGCAGACTTTGCGATCATGGTCCCTGCTGGAAAATGGCACAATCTGACAAACACGGGGAATACACCACTAAAAGTGTACTCCATCTATGCCCCGCCTGAGCATCCATTTGGCACCGTTCACGAGACGAAAGAAATAGCCATGGCAGCCGAGCACCACCATCATCATTGATGTCTTTAATTAAATCGATGATTAAGTAAGAGAAAGGCATTTAATTAAGAGAGGAACTGTTACTTTGGCAGTTCCTCTCTTTTTTTATGAGCTGAACAAGAAAGAAAGGAGCAAAAGAGAAGAAGCTGTCGTTTGGAATGCGCTGGCATGAGGGGTGGGAGTTTGGCGGACTGAGAGGCCCTTATTTCGGTAAAAACGGCCATTATAGAGGTGTTTGCGGACTGAGAGGATCTTATTTTCTATAAAACTAGTGAAAATCATCGCTATTTTGCTAGATAAGGGCCTCTCAGTCCGTTTCGACCGTGAAATGATGGGATTTGCCACAAATAGCGTCCTCTCAGTCCGCTTAGCCTATTGATGCGCAATGATAAGGAACGCGCATCGTGGGTCAGCCCCACTGTCACCTCTAGAAATAGTAAATGCAGAATTCCGCACGCATTATAAATCAAATTAAACTGGTAGCTTTTCTTCAACGGTAGCAGGGAAGCTTTTGTTTTAAATTAGAGCACAGTAATTTTAATATAATAGGTAACTATTTTTGCAGGCTATGGTAAGATACAAAAAATACCATTCAGGAGGAAGAGTATGTTTTTACATAGAGTTGATAATCGCACTTCTTTGAAAATATTAGAAATGAAGGATGCCGAGAGAGTTTTTGAATTAACAGATAGATCCAGAGACTATTTACGAGAGTGGCTTCCTTGGTTGGATATGACAAAAACCGTCCAGGACACAGAAGGCTTTATTCGAATGTCTTTGAAGGGGTTTGCTGAAGGGAAAAGCATGAATACAGCTATTTTATACAATGGCGAAATTGTTGGTGTAGCAGGTTTTAATACGATAAATCAGTCAAATAAAACGGCCCAAATTGGCTATTGGATTGGTCGAGAATACCAAGGAAACGGAATTATTACTAATGTATCAAAAACGTTGATTGATTATGCTTTTAATCAATTAGGATTAAATAAAGTTGAAATTAGAGTTGCCGTTGAAAATAGGAAGAGCAGGGCCGTTCCAGAGAGGATAGGCTTTAAAAACGAAGGCTGCATCAGACAATCCGAATGGTTATATGACCATTATGTAGATCATATTGTTTACGGTATGTTAGCTGAGGAGTGGAATGAAAATTTGAAGAACTAGGTTGGAGAATTCTTTTTTAATAAAGGGAAGATAGAGTGGACTGTTATTTGGGCTTACGGTTGGTCTCATTGGTTTTATTATGATCGGATTTGTTGTTCTTCCTTTTATTAAAAGAAAGATGGCAAGTAAGAAAAAGTTCACTACCGAATCAGCCGTTTGGTGGATAGTAGCAACCACTGGGTTGGGGGATAGCGAGTATCTTTCTTTTTGTGTGGTGGTTTAATAAAATTCTTTAATTCTTTGAGATTGTTTTTAGAGTTTTAGAGGAAGTGACATTATTATAATTGAGGAGTGAAACTTATGAGGTTAATCTTAGTATTTGTTACTTTTTTATTAATTCTATCGGGTTGTAACACTGGGTACCCAAGTCTTGAAGAAGCTGTTCAAAGTCAGTGGAAAACACCTATTCAGGTCATTAACCAAGATGAAGAAAATCAATTAGTTTATTATTTGGACCAAACACAGCATATTTTAGGTGTCTATCAATATGAGAATGGAAAATACAAATATAACAATAACCAAAGTGTTGGAATGACATTTTCAACAGAATCCGGCCTGCCTTTTTTAGTCACGGCTAACCATTTTGAAGGTATCGGTAATATTATTCATGGTGCGATTACAACAGATGAACATGAGATAGAAAAGTTTGAGATTCATTATAAAAATGGAGAGATACAAGAAATTGGTGCAAAGAATAATACGTTTATAACAGAATTCCCACCGTCCTTAACAATAGATGTCGAAATGTTTTTTTCTGAAGTTAAAAACGCTGTAGGGTACGACAAGAATGGAGAGATTGTTGAAAAATGGGATAGGAATGCTGAATTAAATAATTGAAGACGAATTTCCCTTAATGGATTGCTGATTTGCTAGTCTAATTGGATGCCGTTACATAAAGAACAAAACCTCTCTTTATAATACTAAACCAAATGGAGGGAAATAGTATGACAAAATTGATTGCTTTATTTTTTGTAGCATTAACAGGGATTGGTCTTAGGTGGGCAATCCTAGGAGAATATGAAGCCTCGCAGCTTCAACTGACATTTATTTTCTTGGGCGCTGCTCCACTATTTCTTTGGATTAGTATTAGGCAAAAGCATAAAGATGCTGTTTATACTCCACTCCAGTCAAGTAGACAATGGACAACGTCATTGAAAGACAAATGGCTCACTGGAGAAAAGAAGATCTTTCAAGGAGAGGAATTAGTAGCTACATACAACCGAGTTTACAACAAGAGCTATTATAAAATTGTAGCTGATCTAATGCGTACACCCGGACTATGGTTTTTACAATTGGCATTTCAATTTAAAGACGGTCGCACGTTTACCGTTACCAGTGAAGAGAACTGGAAAGGAAATGCCCGTTACACAATTTGGCAAAGTAATACAGTGGTAGCAACAATCAGAAGTGACCTTAAATCAGAACACGTTAAAAAGTTGCTGGAGCATACGGTCCTAGAAATCGGTGAACATGTTTATGAATTTCGCGCAAGAACGATTCGATCACGTTTAGAAGTTCTAAAAGACGGTGAACTCATAGGGGAGGTCGAACGGGATCTTACAGGGGTACGTTCGTTAAGTCTAAACTCTAGTGAAGTAAACGTTGAAGACGAACGATTTCTGTTAATGGGCTGGATTGTTTTTTCATATCGGTATAATAAATAGAACTAAACATTTTATCCGCCTATTGGATTCATGGCATTAGTTATTGAAGTAATTTGAAATAGAACAGGCGAGAGAAGATATAGAATAGAAATAAAGCGCATTCCTTGTTTCATTTGAAACCTTTTGCCCATTTATCACGTATGTGTATATGAATCTATAAAAATAGAAAGGGGTCGAGAAAATGGAATCGATGATTTCAGTGAACAAGATCGGAAAATATTTTAAGGACAAGAAAGTTCTTCACGAAATTTCGTTTGATGTACATAAGGGAGAGATTATGGCGATCCTTGGGCCAAATGGTGCAGGGAAATCAACGACGATACGAAATATAATGGGGATTATGTATCCGGATGAGGGAGAGATCTCATTTCGACATCATCAGGGTGTCCCACGGAATAAAATTGGTTATTTACCTGAAGAACGTGGATTATATAAAAATGTAAAGGTCATGGATATCCTTTTATATTTGGCCGACCTGAAAGATTACCCGCTAAAAAAAGCCAAGCAGCGCGCATTAGAATACTTGAAAAAATTTGATCTTGAAGGAAAAGAGAATGTGTTAGTAGAAGAGCTATCAAAAGGGATGGGGCAAAAGGTACAATTTATCGCTTCGATCCTTCATGAGCCTGAACTCTTAATTTTAGATGAGCCATTTTCAGGATTGGACCCGGTAAGTCAGGAGTTATTTAAAGACGAAATTCGTCAATTAGCCAAACAAGGAACGGCAATTTTATTATCATCCCATCAGATGAATTTAGTAGAAGAAATGGCCGATCGGTTGTTTATGATTTCTAAAGGGCAAAAAGTCATCTATGGCACGATGGATGAGGTGAAAATGGAGTATGCCAACTTCAAATGTACGATTAGAGGTCATAATGAGCGTTCGATGTTAGAAGGGTTACCAGATGTGGAACGGATGAAGCAAAATGATAATACGTCAATTCTCTATTTATCCAAACATGTTCATCCAGCAACATGGCTAAAAAACTTACCCGATGACGTGTCTATTCAAGAATTAGTCTTTGATCGAATTACACTTCATGAAATATTTATTGATGTGGCCAATGGAAAAAATTTAATGATGGAGGCAGGTGAGATGGATGCATAACACGTGGAAGGTTGCTAGATGGGAGATTAAAAGAAATATGAAAAATAAAACCTACCTAATTGGGTTATTATCCACTCCGATTATTTTTATTGCCTTTATGTTTTTAGGTAGCTTATTTGGTAGTTCAAATGATGAAAGAATGACTCACGTTTTGGTCAATGATCAAGTGGGAATCTTCAATGAACTAGAAGCAGCAGCAAGTGAAAGTGAATTAAATTGGGACATGGCTCAAACGGGCGTGACAGAAGCAGAGGTGTTAGAGGAGTTAACGACCAGAGAAGACACGGCCTTTATTTTTATTGATGAGCGAGGAATCAATGAAGGTGTGGTTTCTGTTTATACGAGTGAGGAAATCGATGTATTCTTTCATAATCAGCTTCAAGTTTTAGCCCCGCCAATTCAAGCTAAACAGTTGGAAACGCTTGATTTGTCTGTAGAAGAGTTAGCCCCTTTTTTACGTGGTGTCACATTTATGGATGAAACGATTGCTGAAGAAGAATTCGGGGCTACGGAAGGCGAAGAACTAGGAGCCTCAGATAGTGGGAATTTCATGGAACGGCTTGTGCCCGGAGCATTTGCTGGATTTATCATGATTTCCATTGTATTCACGGGTATGGCGATTTTCCAAAGTGCCTCTCAGGAGAAGAAGGATAAACTGGCAGAAATTATATTATCCTCTTTAACACCTTCTGAATTAATGCAAGGAAAAATTGTCGGCTATTTTGTCTTAGGTGTGATTCAGTCCATCGTTTCAATTATTGTTATCCTACCATTCTTAATTGGAAGATTTGATTTACCAATACTAGAATATTTATTCGTACCGGAATTAGTGGTGTTACTTACGATTGCGGTCCTTGGCTTCTTGTTGTTTGCTGCCATTTTTGTAGGTATTGGCGCGACGATGGAAGACATTGGGACAGCAGGCAATTTCCAAGGGATGGTTATGATGCTGCCATTTTCACCGGCGATCTTTATTGGTCCGATTTTAAGCGACCCGAGTGGCTTATTTGCTCAAATTGGTAGCTACATCCCTTTTACTAGCCCTGGGGTGCTCATTCTACGCCTGACTTTATTAGAAGAGTGGCCATGGATGGAAGTCATCATCGCCATTGTAATTTTAATTTTGAGTGTTTGGTTCTTTATGAAGCTAGCAGGAAAAATCTTCAAGGTCGGTATTTTATTGTACGGGAAAAACGCAACGCCAGGCGAAATTATTAAATGGCTGCGCGCATAGTGTTAAATCATGGATTAAAGCGCTGAGGAAAAGGAACTGTCAAAACAGCAGTTCCTCCTTTTGTTCGCCCAGCATGGGCGAACTCTAACGGGTGAAAGTCCCGAGTACGACCTTGTAGCGGTAAGTACATAGCCAAAAGCAAGGGTGTCCATGGTGACGTGGAATCTGAAGGAAGCTCGAGGCAA
>NZ_JBLWFS010000049.1:0-13548 GCF_048323755.1 Alkalihalobacterium sp. APHAB7 | reverse complement strand
TTCGATGTTGCAACAGGACGTTGCGTTCTTAATCGAAGTTCATTCATCACTGTGACGTTTTAAAACATTGACGAGATATCATGTATCTCATTTATTTCGCTTGGCTTTTTGTTCAGTTTTCAAAGAATTTTTTTGTTGTCGATTGATAACGACAAAATTAATTATATCATAATAATTAATTCTCTGCAACATTTTTTTTGAATGTTTCTTGTTCGCTCATTTCCTCACATTCTAACTTCGTGTTGCAACGACAAATATAATATTATTACAATATAACTTGTACGCAAGAACTTTATAGAAGTCATAAAAAGTACAGGAATTAACAGTAAAGTATAATAAATCTATACTGGAATTCTGTGCAATCATTTTATTTTTTAAAATGTTCTTTGCGACAGGTATATAAATTTATCACAGAGATAGAAAAAATGCAAGAAGAAATAATAAAACTCTTTTAACTTAGTACAAGTCCAATATGAACACCAGACACATCACAGAATTTATAATGTATTATATTACACTATTTAAAAGAAGCTATTAAGATATACTAATTATGTAATTGAATAGATTTAACCCCTTGTAATCTCTATGTAAACATTTTGTAATACTATTCTATTCAATACTTTCATAGGGATAGAGTTATAGACGAGCTTTCAAAAAACTATAATTACTAGGGGGAAATATATTATGAAAAAACTACTTTTTCTATTAACATTTCTAGCAGCTCTGCTTTTTGCTACACCTGCTTTTGGATATACGATTGAAAAAGGAGATACAATGTCAATGATTGCGCAGGAACACGGTTTATCATTAAAAGAATTAGCGGCAGCTAACCCACAAGTTAAAAATATAGATCTAATTTTTGTAGGACAACAAATTAATATACATATAGACAATCAAAAGAACAAGTCTTCTGAACCACAAAATGAAATAAATAAATTAAATGAAATAACAGATACTACCAAATATAATTTATCAAAAAAGGATCTAGATCTATTAGCTAGAATTGTACGAGCCGAAGCTCAAACAGAACCTTTCGAAGGTAAAGTCGCAGTTGCTGATGTTGTCTTAAATAGACTTGAAAGCCCACAATTTCCAGATACAATAAAAGAAGTAATTTATCAACCTAGACAATTCCAACCTGTTTCCAACGGACAAATTAATAAACCAGCAGATCAAGAGTCCATCGAAGCGGTAGTTGCAGCTTTAACGGATATGAGAAATATATCCCAAGATTCATTATTCTTCTATAACCCTGATATTGCTACAAGTCGTTGGTTGGATACAAGAGAGACAACCATTGTCATTGGTGCCCATGTATTCAAAAATTAATATTTAATATTTGGTAACTCCATTTAAACCGAAACAGTAGCTTTTAATAATCTATCTACACATTTATAAGAAAATAAAAAAGTGAGATATTTAAACTCTTGGTGAATTGTAAAACTATCACATATAGAACGTATATTTATATATAATATTAAGTCCCACCCTGCCAGAACTTCAATTTGAAATTAAATATAAAACAAAAAGCATTCTCTAAAGAATGCTTTTTGAGCTTAACTTCCGTGTTCAGAACAAGAACAAATTTAGCCTCTACGGTATTAGTATCTCTCTCAGCTTAATGTGTCACCACACTTCCACTCAAGACTATCAACCTCATCCTCTCTTGGGGGCTTACTTGACGTAATGAACTGGATAATAGTTCAAGGTTGATGATGTGCCTTTTGTAGAATGAACCGGACAGCTTTTTTTCATAAACGTATACTTGATTAACAACAAACTTGTCAGTCTACGGAAGATTTAAGGATTATAAAACAATAAAAATAACCCAAAATGGCTTTCCTCTTAGACCAATTTGGGTTACGTATTGTTATTAAGTAATGTACATATGTAAAATTCACATGGCGCACCCTAGAGGATTCGAACCTCTGACCGACGGCTTAGAAGGCCGTTGCTCTATCCTGCTGATAACGTTAATTTAACGGACATTGTACGTTCATTTATAACGCACATATGTAACGGTCATTTTCCGAACTTTCGACCGATTACATTATAACATAGAAGTATTCGAAAAAAAAGTAATATTCGCTTAGAGTTACACATCGTAATAGTAATCAGGCGCAAGCTCTCTACGCATTTGGTTAACCCTACGAAAAAGCACGCATATATGGTACGCTTTCGAGCCTAGCAGCCGTTTTAAGGCGTTCAATCTCATTCGCTAGGGGTATATAACCCCCGTACCTTTATAGCGCTCAAAACGGCTAGTAAGTCTAGTTTCGTACAATTATCTGAAAAGTCTTAGTGCTGCTCTTCTCTTCGCTTTCGGTACTTTGTATTGTACGGCTATTACTCGCCCTTCCTTCTGGTACGTTGCCATTACAGTAAACATAGGATAGCTGCGCTTAACCTTTTGCATTATGTTGCTGTCTTCTGTGTACGCAGCTAGGCAGTCTTTGTCTAGCGTCCATACTTCGTTATTCATTATTTACTCCCCTATCGGTAATAAAAAAAGAGACGCAGCAGCTATATAAGCCTCTGCGCCTGTCTTTCTACGTTATTTATTATAGTCATACGGTCTGTTTGCATACTCTTTTAGCGTTCTGCTGTAACTACCTAAGAAGTCTATCACGACCTGCGGCATTAGGTTGCTTTCACGCATAGCCTTTACTGTCTCTAGAGCTTCTTTTGCCTCTTGCACCCCTTCTGATAATCCTCTTTCATATAACTTTGAATGGATACGCCCTAGCTGCTGCTTTACTTGCTGCTTTTCGTCTTCATTAGCTAAAGCTATTACTTCGCTTGCTAGCTTTTGAATTGCCTCTGCTGCCTCTTTCGCAAGTATCGGCTCTTGTGTATCTAATAAGCTGCTCAGGGCCTCTAACGCCCTTTTTACGTTAGTTGCAAACGTAACGCTCGCTTGTATCTCTCGCATTTTTTCATTAAAGATTTCTGCGGTTACATCGTCTACCTTTTCTAGCGGTTGTACTAGCATTTGTTGCGCTGCCTTATGAGCGTTTTCTAGAGCCTCGTCCTTAGCTTTCTGCATATCGCTAGCAGCCTTCATTACGTCCTCTTCGAATTTTTGGGTTAACTCTAATAGCTTGCGCTGTTTCCCTTCACCAGATAGATTACGGGGTTTGCGTTAATAGCTGCTCTTTGCTCTTGGTAAGGGAGAACATGGAAATGTCGCATGTTAGTAGCTGCTGTAGTTTTTATGTCGTAAACTTTCATAAAGTTTTCTTTAATAGTCTCGATATAGTTGTTCATTTTGTTAGCCCCCTGTAGTGTGTGTGTAAATTAAATAAAAGCTACTAAGCTACTTTCACGTTCTATAGCGTCTGTAGCTAGCTCGTATAGTTCGTTACGATCTGCTTTTAATGAGTTATTAAACATGTTACTGTAAGCCCCTTTTGAGCTACTATACTACTAATAAAAGCCTTCTTAAGTTCTGTCTCTGTTCGTGCCTAAGTACATACCTCGAAAGGATACTACGCAGCTTTCTTGTACTTCTTCTAGTAGTTCCTTAATCGCTAGCATGGTCGCTTTTGACTTCGTTTCAGCTTCTATATACTGTGACGCTACTTTCACAAGTTCTTTTCCGCTATCGGTTACACGGTATATCCTTGCTCCTGCTGCGTACGCTTCACCTTTATCTACTGTGATCGTTTTTAAAGATATTAGTTAGCGTTCCATTATAAAAGCCCCTTTTGCTCGTACTCTTCTGCTGTTATTCGTACTTGCTCTATACGCCTTGTATCTAACTCGTAAGCGTTCATAATACGCAGTGTTGCTTGTTTGCTTAGCTTGCGTTCCTTACGTTCTACTTTTGAAATGTAGCTCAGTGAATAGCCTAGCATTTCAGCCGTATCTATCTGCCTGTGCGCTGCTGCTGCTCTAATGACTTTCAGCATAATAGCTGTGATCTCCATTCGCTCCTTCTCCTTTACTAGTACATACCGTCACAATACAAGTAAAAAAAGAGAAAGACGCTAGGGCTCTCTCTTTTTATGACGTATTGCTTTTGCATAACGTCTATAGCGCTTATATGAGACGCTCTAGGGAATGACGAGTTCCCTTACTTATAGGTACTTATAGCACGCTTTTACTTGGTGTCTTACACAAAAAAAGACTAGCTTTTTTCCCTATTTTGAGTGTTTCCGCTTGACAATTAGGTGTACGGACGACATTTTTCACAATATATAGTATACATTTAGTTCTTTAGGACACTAGATATAGATTGAGAGGATTTGCTCGTGTATAATGAGGACATAAACAAAACGCCTACTCGTCGGCACACGAATAAGCGTTTAGAAAGGTAGGTGAACATGTCTTGATGGACACAAACACCGTTATAGCAGTTTGCGCAATACTAGGTGTAATGATAAGCGTAATTAAACTGCTACTCGTTGATAAAAAGAATTAAGTTAAGGAAGCGTTTATAGTGGTGCAAACACTATAGCGCTTTTTTGCTTTAGAATTAGTATAGGCTATTAACTTTTACTCTATAACCTAACGGGTAATTATACTTTAATTTTAACATCATCTAGGGAAGTAGTCGACCCATTTTGTGGTGCAGGTAGTACGTTAAACTCTATATACGTTAAGAACAGGCTGTCTTTTGACATTCAAGGTTACAACATTAGTTTAATAATTCTAAACTAACCCTTAAACGAAATCCAAAACTTCTTAACGTAATCTTTTTCGACTGCAATTTGTAAATGGTCATAATCTTTTGATTTATTTTCCATTCTACTTAGTAAAATTATATTTCTTTCCTCTAAACGTTTGATATCCTCTTCGGCTGGTAAACGATTAGACTTTTCAGAGTTTTCCCCTTTATGACAGTATACTAAATTCCATAGATCATCAGAAAACATATATGACCAAGGAATAACATGGTCAACTGAAATATCATTCTCACTTATTTCTTCGTCGCAATAAAAACATTTTCGTTTACCGTCTACGAGCATTAAATCTAAGTGTTTATGAAACTTTTTTAGGGAGCTTCGTTTAATATTGTTTTCATCTATTGCTCGTACCTTTCTTGAAATACGTGGGCTATAATTAAACCCTTCTAACATTTGAGTCCATCTATAATTAATAACAGTAAATAAAAAGTCACTGTGCTCTTTAAGCGTTAATAGGTTCTCTTTTGTAAGAAACACCTTACCTTGGTTACGATCTAATTCATAAATTTCGTATGTATTTCGATTAAGGTTCATAAAACGCCAACTAACATCTTGTTTTAGTGTTTTTTCTATACTTTTTACGGTGAAGTCATACTGCGATGTTAATTCTACACCCTTAAAACTAATCTTTTCAAACCTAACTGGTTGAACGGTTTGTTGTTTTTCAAAATAAGATTTAATAAGCTTTTTAGTAAAAGTAACTATCTCAGGAGGTTTCTTTAAGTTCGGACTTTGTATTAAGTCAAAGAAAACCGTTTGGTTCTAATAATACTTTAGACATAGCTTCGCAATATCATTGAACTCAAACATAAAAACATCATTATTATCATCACAAATGTTAGTGTTCACTGATAACTCTACTAACGCTTTTCCCCATGCCATTTTATAAGTATTATCAAAGTTACAGTTTATTATTAAGTCATGCCACGTTTTTATATAATCGTTCATTTTTTCAACTCCTACCTTTGTTCCTATTTAGCCTCAAAAATAAAAACGTTAGTATTAAATTTTCTAACAATTACAGATTTCATAGATAATATCCTTTAAATCGTAGCCTTCACGTACATAAATGATTTTTACACCATTCTCCTCACATAGTTTACGTTTCCGCTCATCTCGTTCTTTAGTCTTTTGGAAACCCTCTTCTCCACCAAAAAAATCTACAGGTTGGTCGTGCTGCAATCCTTGGTATTCAATTGCCACTTTTAAGCTAGGGATAAATATATCTAAATGTTGCTTTCCTAAAAATGATAAACGCGCATGTTGGATAACCTTTCTGTCCTTGAAATGTTTTTTAATTTCCTGATATAACCTAGTTTCACTTACCCACCCCTCATTTACTTTAGGCACTTTTAATTCTTCTCTTGTCAAGTTTTCAGCTAGTCTAATTAACTCTTTTACTTCATTTTCAAATGGTTTCATCTTATGAAACTTCCAAAATACTAGGTTATCATTATTAAGGTCATGAGATTTATACAGTGAGGCAAAATTAGATCGGTTCGGGTCGTATTTATTACTGTATTTTTCCAATAGTGTCTGCTTTTTTTTGTTTTCCCCTTTTTCCATTAATTTTTCAAAATGATCTACAACCTGATATAGGTGATCGAAGCCAAATGAAGTTAGGTTAAGAGAGGAAAATAAAAACATGTAATCCTTCCGATTAAATTCTTCTAACCCATAAAGAAAACGATTTGCTTTATTATTAACTGCTCGAGATACGTCTGGCTTGTCAGTAAAATAAATATCCCATTCATCCACAAAGTCCTTATTTATATTACTTGCGTAATGATGGTACCCTTTTTGAACTGGAACGACATTTAAAATAATCTCTTTAAGTGGTGTAAACTTATTAATTGCTTTTAGACGTTCAATAACTTTATACCTGACCGCAAGGTACACTTGCTGCCGAATTTGAAAATCGTTAACCCATTGATGTTTATGTAATATCTTTTTCTCCAGTTCACGGTTACCTTGAAATAATTTGTCTTTCTTTTCTTGTTCAGAAGCATAATCATTAGTTAAAAAAGCCGCCTTTATATGCCCAGTTAATATTTTTAATTGGCGATTGTACTCTTTTTTAATATCTTTTAACGTTTCTAACTTTTCAAATGCTTCCAAGTCTTTTAAGAACAGTTTATCAAAATAATTTAGCCCTTCTTGTTTTCTTTTCTCGTGTTCAGCATACTTCTGAAGGCGCTCTTTTTTCTTTCTTTTATTTCTTCTTTCTTTTTCTGCTTCCGCTTGTCTAACTTCTTCACAATGTCTTACAAAGGCTTTCTCCACGTTCTTTAAATTTACATTTGATTTATATTCCGATGAGGAAAAAACTTTTGGGAGGTCAGGGTCATAACTAAACTGTGCATTAAACTGATAATGTTTAACAACACTCTTAAATAACTCCTTATCACTACACAAATTTTTATGGAATGACTGAACAATTTCTCTTACATATCGGTCTGGTTCTGCATTATAATGTTCAAGCTCAACAGGATGAACCTTTCCTAAAAATTCTTCAAACACATTCATGAATTCTCTGAACTTTGAATTACTCACCATTGCAACCCCTTATTAAAATTAAAAATTAAGATTAGGAAAAGTGTAATCAACTAATATAGTTATATTATACCATTTACAGTAATTACCTTGAATTTTTAAAAAGAGGTTTTTGAATTTGGATACAGAACATACATTCTTATATAATAAGGTAGTACATTTGTAAAAAGGAGTCGATATTATGACACTTAAAGATCGCGGAAATATCAAATGGACGGCGCTAATGCTGCCAGAACATGTGGGTATGTTGCGTCAATGGGCCGCCGATCTCGATAAAGTACCACGACCTGAATTAGACGAACAAGAGTGGCAAGAATTCGAAATTACAATTAGAGATGCTATGAGCGAAAATAACGCATTAACTATTAAGTATTGGGAAAACGGATATTATAAGACGTTAGTCGGTCGAGTACATTACGTTGATATGAACGGAAAACAATTTCGGATAGTTGACGAGTTTGACGAGAGGTATTACGTAGCTTTTGCGGATATTATCGCGGTAAATATTTTGTAGCGGTATTCGGGATAATGTTCGATGAAGGAATATGCAAGCTGCGGTTTAGCTTGTCTTTCAATTTGATCGACCAACTTTTGTATGCGGAAATTAATTGAGAAGTCTTTCGCAATATCTAAGCTAGGAATATCGGTAACAACATAGAAAGGTTGTAGTTGAGGGTATTTCGCGAAGTATGGAATTAGTTCGTGGTAATACAGTTTATCGAAGTCTCGCTTTTCATATACGCAATCTCGCCAATGGGAGCCGATCGTTTCGGTAAGCGTTCTGTCGATGAGGTAACGTAAGGTCGTTTCAATTTCGTATAACTGGCGGTATGCTTTAGTCATTTTCGCGGGGGATTGAGGATATTTCGTAAACATCGGGGACACCTCGTTTTTATTTTCATTAAATTGAACACTCTTCACAATAAATATTAGCCTAATTTTTGGAGATAATAAAGTTAATTATTTGTGGAGGATTTGTAAATGACTCGTAAAAAACGGCGGACTAAAGAAGTTAATTTACTAGCTGATTATGTACCACCTGGAATATTTTTTATCGCAGCACTGACTTGTTTATTCGACAATCCAAACGACATATCTGCGGCACTAGTGTATTTGACAATCTGCCTATTATCGTTAGGCTACATATTCCATAAGCTTGATTTACCTCGATTTAGGTTTAAGTTTTTTTCAACTGTAAGTACTAAACGCCCACTTAGAACGACTAATTTTGATAAAATGAACGGACATGAATTCGAACACTTTCTCGCCCCACTCTTTCGCAAACAAGGGTATATAGTAGAGGTTACTCGTGGTTCGGGTGACTTTGGAGCGGATTTAGTTTTACGAAATATGAAAGGAAAAAAGACCGTTGTTCAAGCGAAGCGCTATTCGTCTAATATCGGGGTTTCCGCAATACAGGAAATAGTTGCAGCAAAGCCAATGTATAAAGCTACTAACGCAATAGTCGTATCTAACCGATATTTCACACCAGCAGCCGAGAAACTCGCAAAAGCTAACGGTGTAAAGCTAATTGATCGAGATGAGTTAATACGTATGATGAAATTTGAAAAACAAACGGGTCTGTCGATTGTACAACGAGTGTTGGTGTTGCTACGGTTGCGGACGCAATGACGAAGAAAGGACGCTCACAATTGAGTGTCTTTTTTAACGATTTAATATCTAGATATCCATTTGATAGATCGTTATACTAAGTTTATTAGTTTAGTAGGAGGTTATTTAAGTTGCTAACAACTTCTAATTTAGAGTTTATAAAAACTAGTCGGGATATATGTATCGAGTTGATTAAAAAATACGCTATTCAATACAAAGGAAAAGAACACTATGATTTATTAGGTGCAAGTTGTATTATGTCAGCAACAAATACGGTTGACACTCTCATTAATTCATCTAACTATCTCAACGGAAAGTTTCTTATGCCAGATGAAATACATTTAGATCGTTTAGTTGAATGGTTTATAAAAAACAAGGATTTATGTGATCCCGTAATACTCAAGCTCTACTTTGCAAGCTACATAAAGAAAAAAATAAATTACATCTATCGTTCTATTAATAGAAATGAGCTTTCTACGTCTAATACCATAATGGGAAACGAGGAAAGTCAAAGAGAATTCAAAAAACAAATTAACCGTCGGAAAAAGATTGGGGTAAAAGTAATTCGACAAGATAAATAATATTATTTTTTAACTATATACATCGACTGCTAAGAGATTTAGGATGAATTATAAAAGGGCGCTCAAAATGGGCGCCTGTTAAACGTATTTTCGAAAAAATCGTTATTATTTATACAATCGCAATCACCTACAGAATGACTTGCGCAAGACGGACAATACCAATTACCCCAGCGTGGACATTCCTCGCCGCTATCGTGGTAATGCGTTCCTTCCTCGACATAATCACCGCAATTATCGCAAACTACCTCAGACATTAATCCACCTCCTTTATTGCGAATATATGGACAATGATTAACGTTTAGACCTTAATTTAATGCACATTCCCAAGGCAAAGAACTAACTTTCCGCCACTCTTACCACTTTGGCTCGTTTGCGTTATCTTTATCTGCGGCTACGGCTTCCCCATTGTGTACATTCTTTACCGCTGCTAGATATTGCTCTTTTAGTTCCCTGCGCTCTTCTACTTTCCTATAGCTATTGTCGTACCTAGCTTGTACGTTTGGATACTTTTCAAAAAACTCCTTCCTTTCTAACGGCTCTAGCGGTATATAAAGATTACCTTTCTTTCTCCGTACTACTCGTATTAGCTCTAGCTCTTCTAGCGACTTAATATGTTTATCTATCGTACTTTCTGTACTTGCGCAGTCTGCTGCTAGTAAAGTCATGCTAGGATATGCGCATTTTTTATCTGTATTGTAGTAATGAGCTATAAGCATATATAAAGTCTCTGCGCCCTTCTTAAAGTTTGGATGGTGTCTATACTGTAGTAAATCAAGTGGAAAAGGTATGAATCCTTTTTTCCTTTTCTCCGTCTTGTCAAAGACTTTTCTTTTCATCTCTATTCCCCCTATTGTAATTGTCGCAGTTTTGTTAACTACTCAAATACATAGGCGCTATAAGATTTATTATTTGGTACTCTAATTTTTATAGTACGGCTATAATTCTTTTATTACTCTTCTTCTCTTTCTCATCAGTACTTAGTATTTTTTATACAAGTTAATGCGTTAGCAGTTGCTTTAGCAACTCGAATAATATAATTATTATTAACGTAATTCTTAGTACACTAAATCTTATTAAGTAATTCTTATTTAGTACTAATATTTAGAGTAAACAACTATAATAAATAGGGTACGTACATATAAAACTTATAGTTTATTACTCTAAAATTTATAGTACTCATGAGGGGTTGGGACGCCCATTTGACAAAGTTACCAAAGTATGTATTTATACTAATTTGACAAAGTGAGAAAAGTATGTACTACTCTTATATTTAATAGGCGCTCGCTGTGTCTTAGTTCGGTTATATTGCAGCAAAAAAATACCGCACATACCAATTAAGAGCGCTTTACATTCTCCCTATGTGCGTTATCTTACGTACAAATCTAATTCCGTTATGGCGTATATGTTGGGCGTCCTACTGCCGCTTAGCATATGCGTTCTTTTTATAAGGAAAATATGGTAATATTCAGTTATTCAACTAACGAGGCGTTTAATGAAAGATAATGTATAAAAGAAAGAGGAGAAAAATGAACATAGGAAGAAATGAGAAATGTCCATGTAAATCAGGGAAAAAGTTTAAAAACTGTTGTATAAACGATCCTAAATATGCTTCAACACAAGCCAATAACGGAATACCTAGAAAATATATGAGTGAGTTTGCACTTCATACGTATTCCTCGCAAGTTTCCATTGTCTACCCAAAATTATTAGAAACTGTCGAAGTATCAAATTCTGCGTTTCATATATATATGATAAATAAAATTAAAAGATTAAGTTTTGTAGAAAACAGCATAAAAGTGCTTGATACTCATGTCGAAGTTCAAATAAAACATGGAGTAACTATAATAGATAAAATTGAAACAATTAAGATACCATTAAACGATAATGCTGTTGCATATGAGTTTGAAGGTGACAAAATTTTACTTATGAAAGATGGATGTGGTGGAGGGCTTAAAGCAGACATACTATGGCTATATTCAGCTTTTTCTACCGCACAGCTGAATTGTGAGGTATTATATGTTGGACAATCATACGGAAAAAAGGGTGATCGAGACGCATTAAATAGGTTAAAATCCCATGAAACTCTTCAAAGGGTAATGGCTGATATTTCATATGAGGACATAAACTCCGAAATAGCAATTACTTTGTGGGAGTTCACACCACGCTTAATTACTTCGATGGATGGGCGAAATGATTTTCAAGTTACGGAAGAAGAAGATCTGCAACATTTTAAGAAAGTCTTATCAGCACCTCCGTTATTTGTAGATAACCAAATTATTAATATTACAGAGGCTGCATTAATTAATTATTTTAAACCTAAATATAACGATAAGTTTAAGAATAACTTCCCAGATGTTACACATAAAGGATACAAATTCTACTATAACTATGACTACAATGCTATTACAGTAGAATTAGACCCATCTTGTGTTAATATAGAAATTCATTCTAAACATACAGGCTATAGTCAATTTTCTCCTGTTAAGTATTTGCTAAATTCAGAGGAAAAAAGAAAGTCTATGTTTGTTTTATAATGTACTTTGAATAACTTTACTTCGTTAAATTTTTAAAGAATTAGTACTGCGGTTTATTATTCTTATTCAGTTAATGGGTGCGTTAGTTTAAGAAACCATTTGGCGTATATGTTAGGCGTCTTACTGCCGATTAGCATATGCGCTCTTTTTTTACCCCTTGAGTTAAAAAATATATTGCGTAATTTGTGGCCGGTAGTCGTAGAGGGCGTGCTATAGGGCTTGGGGGGTTACGGCTTTTTTTGCAGCTTGTGGCACTTATATTTCCTCTGTATTCAATCTTTTACGCAAGTTAGTACAAATCTTTAACGATTAAAGAAAGAGCGCCTAAACAGAAGGAAAAGAGCTTTCAATAACATTCTGCTTTCGTTATTCTTTTCACTGCTCCTGCTCTTTTAACTTCACTAACAAGCGCAGCAGGTATCTAAAATAATGTAATACATTAGGTATTAGGTAAGTGTATGTATAAGTATGCGTAGTCTTGTACCGTCCTATAGCGCCCTATTTTCTCTAGTAATTTACATAGACTTTACTGTCGTAATACCTAGCGCCCTGTAAACAAATACAAGATTATTTCCCCTACTAGCAGCTGCCCCTTGTTCCCCTAGCTCGCCTATAGCGTACTGATGCGCCCTATACAGTGTCATATAGTGCCGCATATATAAGCGCATAAAAACACGTATAAGCCTATATGCAGGCGTGTATAAAGGTATATAGGCATACAAAAAGAGCGCCTATTTAGCGCCCTGTAGCCTTTACATTACTATTTACTTACTAGCTTCCTTTTAGCTCTTATAAGCGTGCTTTTACTTATACCTGTTACCTCTTCTACTTGTTTATAGGATTGCGTTTCTAATAGCTTTAGCGCATGCTCTATCTGCTTTTTACTATACTTATTCGGTCTACCTTCTCGAAAGTCTTCACGCTGCTTAGCTATTGCCTTGCCTTCCTGTGTGCGCTCTACTATCATATCTCTTTCAAACTCTGCAAAGGCGCTCATAACATTAAATACTAGTCTACCAGTAGGCGTGTCCTCCACTAGCCCCATGTTTAATACGTGTACTTTTACGCCTTTCTCGAATAGCTTCTTTACTGTGTTTATTGCGTCTACTGTTGAGCGGAGGATTGGGGAAGCGCAAAATGAGTAAAAAGATATTTACAGAAAAAGAGAGATCTTTGTTGTCAAAGAATCCGTATGTAAAATCTATTAGTTCCAAAGGGATAACACAAATGAATTCAAACGTCATTTTATCGCAGAAAATGAGAACGGCAAATTACCGAGAATGATTTTTGAAGAATGTGGATTTGATACAGAGATTGTCGGTATTGAACGAATAAAATCAGCCTCAAAACGGTGGCGTGCTGCCTATCAAGCGTGTGGAATAGATGGTTTAGAAGATACACGTAAAGGAAATTCAGGACGACCACGTGAAGGGGAACTCTCTTTAGAGGAAAAGAACGCTCGACTTCAAGCTCAAATTAACCTACTGAAAGCCGAGAATGAATTGTTAAAAAAGCTCGATTTAGCCGAAAGGAGGATAAAGGGGAAGAAATAACCATTTCAGCTGAACAAAAGTATCTATT
>NZ_JBLWFS010000048.1:0-13708 GCF_048323755.1 Alkalihalobacterium sp. APHAB7 | reverse complement strand
ATTTCGCACTCTGTAAATATCTTTTTACTCATTGTACTTTCCCCAATCCCCATTTTTCTTTAATTATACAAAAAAGTACCCTATAGGTAGACTTTTTTTAATGTCTACTCTATAGGGTACAGTTTATATCAGGGTCAGCTTTTTTAAATTCCAGCGCTTAATACTAGACTAATACTAGACGAATTAATAGAACACCGTAAAAAATTCCCAAAGATATTAGCAAACAACCACGACACTTCATGTCTTTTAAAACTTATGCAATATTTATTCACTCTCTATACATAACCGTTCATCCATAACAAAACATTGTTACACCTGACGTCTAGGGTATCTAATTTAAATCACAACACTGTCCACCACAGGAGAACACTAAGGAAGATGTTTTACATTATGTCCAATTTCCTTCTAGTGATTTATATACTAGAAAAACATACTCATTATATAAAAATAGAGAACACGCAGCCATTTTTAGACTACTTGTTCTCTATTTAATACGTATAGTTTTCTGAAAACTATCTTTTTACTTTTTCTCTATAACCTACTTCATACAGACTAACCTAGTAACTCCAAAATCTCCTGCTCCGTTAAACTGGTGAGCATCGTTTCTCCAGGTTGAATAACCTTTTCAATTAACTCTTTTTTCGATTGTTGCATCTCATAAATTTTTTCTTCTATCGTTCCTTGAGCGATCATCTTAATTACTTGAACGACATTTTTCTGTCCAATCCTGTGCGCTCGACCAGCAGCTTGTTCCTCAATCGCTGGGTTCCACCACAAGTCATAGAGTATAACGGTGTCTGCTCCTGTTAAATTCAAGCCTGTACCGCCTGCTTTCAATGATATCAAGAACAAGCTATTCTCTCCTTGATTAAATCGTTCTGCCATTTCTACGCGTTCTTTTCCTGGTGTTTGTCCGTCCAAATAAAAATAGTTATAACCTTCTCTTTTTATTCGTTCTTCAATAATTTTAAGCATTGAAGCAAATTGAGAGAAAATAAGAATTCGTTTCCCGTTATCAATGGCAGTTTGGACAGTTTCGAGGAGTTGCTCCAACTTTCCAGAACCACCATCGTACTTTTCTAAAAACAATAATGGATGACAACATAGCTGACGCAGTCTTGTTAGTGCCGCTAATATTTTTATTCTGCCTTTATTAAGCCCTTCTGTTTTTAGGATTTCTGAAGTTTCTTGCTTCACCTTTTGTAAATATCCGACATATAATTCTTTTTGGGTTTTCGTTAACTCGGAAATTTGTACAGTTTCAATTTTATCAGGAAGTTCTTTTAATACGTCACTCTTTAAGCGGCGGAGGATGAACGGCTTAACCATTTTTGAAATTTGATCAAGTTCTAGTTTGCTAAACTCTTGTTTTTTTGGGAAAAAACCTGGCAGTAATACGTAAAAAATCGACCATAACTCTTCAATAGAGTTTTCAATTGGTGTCCCACTTAAAGCAAAACGCTTTGGTGCCCGTATCGAAGTGATCGCTTTAAACGTTTTCGTCTGCGGGTTTTTGATCGCTTGTGCTTCATCCAAGATTAAAGTATCGAATGTCTTTTCAACGTAAAGATCACTATCTTGTCGCATTAATGGATAAGAAGTAATACAAACATCTACATCGTTCAAATCCTCAAGCTTTTGTTTTCTTTCTTCTGGAGCACCGTCGATAACAGCAACTTTTAGATTTGGAGCGAACTTTTGACATTCACTTTTCCAGTTGTAGATCAGTGAAGCTGGTGCGACCACAAGCGACGGAAATTCAGATGGATGTTCTTCTTTTTCCGAAACAAGATACGTAATACTTTGCAATGTTTTCCCTAGTCCCATGTCATCGGCTAGTATGCCACCCAACCGATACGAAGATAAGGTCTTTAACCATTGGTAACCAAAGTTTTGGTAATCCCGTAATTCAGCCTTCACATTTTCTGGGAAAGCGAAATCAAGTTCATCGGGGTGTTTCAAATTTTGCAAAAGCCTACGGAAAGCTTTACTGTACTTTGCTTTATAGTGTTGATCTTCTCCAATAATATTCTCAAGTTGCATACTTCGATAAAGAGGAATTTCAACCTTACCATTATCAAGCTCTGAACCATGAATATCCAGCTGTTTAAAAATCTGATCCATTTGTTGAAATGACTTGTCTTCAAATGATAGAAATGCTCCATTAGGCAAACGATAAAAGCGTTTCTTTTCTACAACCGCTTGTAAAATTGCTTGTACAGCCTCTTGTTCGATTCCTTCTACGTTAAAACTCACTTCTAGCCAATTCCCACTTGAATCAATATCGATGGAAGTGGAAGGTTCATACTGTTCGTAACCTAATAAACTTTTAGCGGTGTTTGTTAGAAAAACATTAGCCGCTTGCTCAAAAAGAGGAAGAGTATGAAAGAGAAAGTCATAAATCTCTTCGTCCCCATCAACATACAATTGATCACCGTTAATTTTTAAAAAAGAGCTTTCAATGACATCCATAACTCGTTGTTCGTTTTCTACATCTCGAATAATAATTCGGTCATTCACATCAGCTGTTCGACCATCTCTTTCAAACGGATTAATCATAATGTCACCATAATGGTGCTCTACTTTGACTGTAACTCTCTCTAAGTCATAATCTATAAAAACGTTGGAACGAAGTGGAACACTGATCAAGTCATCTTTCAGCGTTTCATCCATTTGAATAGTAGTAAGTTTATTTAATTTAGGAACGACGTGCGATACAAATTGTTCAATTTGTTCTTTAGAAATGGCTAGCGTTTCTTGAGTTATAAACCGTTCCAACTCTTTCATATACGTTTGTTGTTCGTTCGTTAATTTATAAAGGTTTCTTTCGTCAAACGCATAACCGTACATCTCCATAAAAAATAGGTCTTGCAAATGACTCAAATCAACAATAAATTCATTCTCTTCGCTTTTTAATAACTCAATTGAGTAAGGTAACTCAAAATACGGATGGATCTCAATGGGTTGTGTCCTTCCATATGCATCACTATATAATAACTCGGTTCCTGAGTCTGTAAATGTTGAAAACAACCTATCTATTGAATAAGGAGCAATCAGTAATTCTCGGTTAGGTATAATGGACGTCTTTGACCAATAATTAGGAGACATACGCGTATATAATTGTTCTTGCGCATACATGTCATAAAGCATTTCTAATAGTTTTTCGTCATTAGTTGTAAACCGGTGTTCAAAAGGATCAAAACTAAAGTTATTCGTAAAAAAATATGATTTTTGTTCGTGGTAATGCTTAAGAAACTCACCGATTTTTTTTACAACATACGTTCTTTTCGGACCAACCTTTAGTTCAATCGTAAAAAAATACTTATCTTGCATAGAGTATGAATTATGTATTTTTAAATAGTATTCTACAGTCAACAGTTCCTTTGTAGGTAAGCTTTGTTCAGTCTTCTCGCGAGGACGGAGGTTTGTAAAAGAGTTGATTAGCGCTTTAGCTGTTTCATAACTTCTTCGTTTTTGTTGTTCTTCATAAAACGTTTGACTTTCTTCTAAAGATCCATTTTCAGATAGTTTAAGTAAAACAGCCACACTATGTTTACATTCCCCGTAACTGCCATGGGCGGGACAACTGCAATGATCAACAACCATTCCATTTTTCTTAACACTAACTTCAACATCATAAGACTCACTTCCGATTACTGAAGCACGCCATACTTGTTCTTCAGCATCATAGTACAAATCCTCTATTCGATTTTCATAATAATAAACAAGACCCCGTTTAAAAACAGAACTAGAAAACATATCTTTAATTTCTGATTTAGTAAGTGTCAAATCAATTTTCGATTTCATGGTTCATCAACTCTTCCTATACACAGTTCTACTTGCATTATACTACGGTATGGAATGAACATCCAATTAGCTAATCATTTCCTATTCTCTTCCACTTTTCTGTATGTTTCCCTGCTATTCATGATCTAGAAAAATATTTCGACAGGCGAAAGTGTTAACAATGTGTTAAGATTTTCATATGTATCTTATTTATAATGGATAAAAGGGGTCTTTGAAAATGAACACGACAGAGTTTAAAAAGTTTTTGGAAACCGTACTTTTAGGTCTTGTAGGCGGGTATGTGTTCGGCCTTGCTAACCTCCCATTACCTTGGGTGTTAGGTCCATTAACATTCGTTATGCTATGGCAAGGTTTCTCCAAGCGTAAAGTAAACTGGCCTAACCCTATTAAACAAACTGGATTAATTATCCTCGGGATTTATTTTGGATTGTATTTTACAGCCGAAACATTTCTAACAATAGGACCTTATTTCCTTCCGTTTCTTGTCGTAACGACTTTAATAATAAGTGTAAGTATTGTCGTAAGCACCCTGGTCACCAAATGGATTGAAGTTGACCAAGTGACAAGTGTATTCGGTTCTATACCTGGCGGCTTAACAGAGATGGTCATCGCTAGCGAATCATTAAATGCAAAATCTTCATTAGTTGTCATCTTTCAAACAGTCCGTTTATTAACCGTTCTGTTTATTGTTCCCACGATCATTGTCTTTTACTTTACTGGTCAACAGCAAGTAACAGGAGCGTCGGAAGTGGTTGCAGAAACATTTACTTGGGGAGGGTGGAACTATTTATGGTTCATACCTCCGGTTATAATTGGAGTTTTCATTCAAAATAAAATTCCCGCTGGGATTGTCATTGGACCTCTTGCGATTACAGCGCTCATGAACATCGGGTTAGTTAATCTTCCAAGTATACCTGAATTTGTATTACTCGCTGCACAAATGGCGGTTGGAATTAGTCTTGGTAAGAGTATTTCTTTTGCTGACTTAAAAGTAGGAGGTAAATACTGTTACGTTTACTTTGGCATTACACTATTTTTAATTCTAACTTCTTTTGGATTAGGTGCAGGGTTAGCCTACTTCACGTCACTCGACTTAGCGACCGCGGTATTAAGTGTTGCACCTGGTGGAATTATTGAAATGGTCTTAACGGCAGCATATGTCGGCGGCGATCCAGCCATTGTCAGTGCGCTCCAGCTCACCCGGATTTTGGTCATTATTATATGTGTCCCCCCTCTTTTGAAGTGGTACTTTAAAAAGAACGCTACGAAACATGCCGCGTAAGAGTTGTACTAATGATAGACGACTAATCAGCCTCTTTATCGCTGACTTTCGCTCAACCTATTAAGGTCTATTAGTGAATAGATTGGAAGCGCTCGTTTTTCGTATTATAAGAAAAACGGGCTTTTCTAATGTGGTCGAACCCCACTTCTTCATTATTGCAGCTGTGCCCCGGATGAATGTTCTACTTTTGAACCATTTCACCCGATTTCTGGGCGAAGACGCCGGTCTGAACCAAATGCTCAAAATAACCACAAAAAAAGAAAAGTGCCGAGCACCATTGGATTTGGCACTCAACACCTTAACTCTCCCAACTAACCTAAAATGTACAACATATGACTTTAAGACACCATCTAGCTACTTATCTAGGAACTAGCATTTTCACACTTTTATCCTACCGTAAGAAAAGTACTCCTGCTACCGGAATAGGTGAAAATGTTATTCAAATCCCTTTTCCAACTCATCGATTAGAGAACCGACAAACTGAACGGTATTTCGAATTGGCTCTGGACTAGTCATATCAATACCCGCCATTTTCATAAGCTCAAGAGGTTTTTTCGTGCCACCTGCTTTTAATACTTCCATCCAACGTTCTGCAGCAGGCGGTCCCTCTTCTTGAATCATTTGAGCTACTGCTGTTGAAACCGTTAACCCTGCTGCGTAGGTATACGGATATAATCCCATATAATAGTGAGGCTGACGCATCCAAGTCAGACGAGCTCCCTCATCAACTTCTACTGTATCACCCCAGAAATCAGATAATACAGCTCCTTTTAAGTCACATAAAACGTTCGCTGTAATCGGTTTTCCTGCTTCAGCATGAGCGTAAACACGACGTTGCATTTCACCTTCTAGCAAGTGCGTTACATAGTTATGGTAATAGGTACCTAACACTTGTACGATTACCGCTAAGCGTTTGCGAGGATCTGTCGATTTAGCTAGTAAAGAATGACTCAGTAACATTTCATTTAATGTGGACGGAGCCTCAATAAAATACAAAGAAGGTCTTGTGTTATGATAACGTTGATAGCGACCAGCTAAAGCAAAATGTCCAGCATGGCCCAGTTCATGCGCTAACGTGAAAGCTGAACGCATTTTCCCTGCCCATGTCATTAAAATATATGGATGTACCCCGTATGGACTCGAACAAAAAGCACCACTGCGTTTACCAACTGTATCTGCATAGTCCACCCAGCGCTCATTGATTGCTTTTGTCATAATCTCCATATATTCAGGTCCCATTACTTCTAAAGCTTCAAGGACTTCTTGTGCAGCCTCATCGTACGTAACATCTGGGTTATACTCTGGGTCAAGCGGTGCTTTTAAGTCACATAAGTACATTTTATCGAGCCCAAAGACACGTTGCTTTAACTTAGCGAAACGTCTCATATGAGGAGCTAATTCCGTTTGAATGACATCTAAAATATTATGATACATTTCTTGTGTGACTTGTTGTGGCTGTAACAACATATCCGTTACCGATTTATAATTACGCTCTCTTGCCATAACAACTTGTTTCTTAACTTCTGTTGCATATGTAGCAGCAAATGTGTTTTTATATTGATTTAATGTTTTTGTATAGGAAGCATATGCTTTTCTTCGCTCAGCAGTATTCGATGACTGTTCATAATACGTTTCATATAATGCTAGAGAGACATGTTGTTCTTCGCCTTGTTCGTCTATAATAGGGTCAAACTGCATATCTGCTGTTTTACTACGTGAGTAGATTGAAAAAGGACCATCTAATACTTCACCTAATGAAGCTAAGATCGCTTCCGTTTCCGGTGATAAACGATGTGGTTGTGTTTCAAGAAGTTCCGTTAATGTTTTTCGATATGTGTTAAGTCCTGCCTCTTTACTTAGAAACTCTTCAACCATTCCTTCAGGCAAATCTAAAATTTCCGATTGAACAAAAGAAAGCGCCGCATCGATGGAAGCTACAGTCGATGAAGCATGACTAGCATTCGCCTGATACGTTGGATTCGTTCCATCAACAGACGTATTTAAGTGAGCATATGTGGCCGCACGAATTGTGCGTTGTAAGAGTTCATCTTGAGCTTCTAAACAGGCAAGCAAAACCTCAGCGCTTTCACCTAATTTCCCTTTAAATTGAGTCACTTTTTTTGCTTCCTCATGTAATTGATTGAGTTCCGCTTCCCACGCTTTATCAGACGTAAATAAGTCACTTAAATCCCACGTTTGTTCCAGCGGTGCATCTGTTCGAGCTAATCGTTTGGACAATTTTATTCATCTCCTCATTCGTAAAATCTACTAAGAAACTATTAAAATATATTTCGTAATCCGAAGATAAAACCATTATACCACGTTTTCTGCATTCCATGAGACCCTAATTAGGAATATTCAGTTTTATTAAGTTATTTTCTATCCTCCATGTATAAGTAAATCTCTACTACAATAATAGAAAGCCCATCAACACTCCGATTGCTCCATAAAAAAGGGCAAACGGCATGTTACGAAGGGTAATTCGATAGGGGTTTTGATTCGTATTCATTGAAGTCATAGTGACAGTTACTCCATAAGTTCCTACTGTTGCTGTTGCCAATGCACCAGTAATAAGAACGATTCCGATACTAACAGGATTTATTAATTCATAAAGTGGTGGCAACACTTCGATTAGGACACCTATTGTCGCGATAGGATGTACACCAATCATACTCATTAACAAATAGGTGATTTGAATTAAGATTAATATAACCAATGGTTGGTCAGAAGCTCCTAAAAACGGCTGTTGAATTACCTGAAGAAACGGTGTTTCATTTAAACTGCTAGAAAAGAAAGCTAACGATAAAAATAACACAACAAAGTTCTGTAGATTATTCGTTCGAACTTTCCATGTTTTCCAGCCGATCGCACAAAAACTATGCCATCGTTTCATTAGCAAAGCCCAACCAAACGAAAACGGTAAAATGACTAACGTAACCGACAGTATGAAGTTTAAATTAAAATAGTTGCTAATAGTTATAACCGTGACTAGAAATGCTGTCAGTGCAAGTAATAATTTAAAGATTTGAATAATGATGTTCCTCGAATTTATTTTTCTCGTTATCCCGTCTCCAGCTGAATGATATGGGATCTGTCGCAATTTCTTTTTACTCCACAAACTATCAAGAGTAAATATAATGAAGGAAAATAAGAACATCCATGGTAAATAAGTGAGATAACTTACCCCTGTTGCGTCAACCGTAATGGCCACAATAATCTCCATCGGACTCCAGGCTAATGCAAGAGCAAACGCTCGTAATGTCGATTTGCTAATAAAAGAGTCGCTAATTTGCTTCTTTATTTTTGCCATGTTCTTTTTTAGAACGTCTTGTGTAAAAGATAAAGCAGATAAGTTAATAAACGTACATAGAATATATGTCGTAAATGAACTTCTCACATACAATTTTCCTAGATCGCCCACATTAACTTTCATAATCTCATAAATGCGTCGATCATAACGACCTGAACGGACAACACTATTCATCCATGGAAGTACAGTTAAAAAAGCTAACAAAGGCATCGTCGACGTCGTATACAGTGGTATTTCATAGATCGGTAGACCGGAATAAATATATAATCCAAAACCAATCACTACAAAGATAGTTCCCATAACACGAAACAATCGTGTTGCACCTAAAAAAGAAATACCTAACATCGGCACTGCTAAAATTCCTACAATATAAGTGATTATCAGATTTTCAATAAACGTATTAACGATAAAGAGGAACAATATGGAAGTATATATCCAATATAAATTGCCATTGATCCATTTGCACATATGATTTGACCCTTCTTTCAATCGTTCCTTTTCTAAAGGTTATATTATACATCGTTTTGTTATCGATTGACTCCTTTATCCAAAGCACCTTATAAACTTTACTGTTTACTATTATTGTCATTTCACTTATTTACTTGTTGCAACAATTATTAGAGCGTACCTATCTACACACGTCCCTATATTAAAGCCTCCATAAATGATAAATCTGCTTAACATCATCATAAATGATTAATTATTATTATCCAACAAAAATGATTTTTTTTGCTGAAAATTCATTTAATTACTAAAACAGGAAGGTAATTATTTTATTTTTCTAGAATCCATAGTAAAATTAATTATCAGAAAATTTAACTAAAAAGTCAAAAAAACTTACGGTCTACCAAATTCTCAAATAAAATCTATTTCAAAAAAGATAAATTTATAAAGGAGATTTGAAAATATGGACATAAATCAAAAAAAGAAATTGTGGCTTTATTCGCTTCTTGGTATGTTAACTACTATTGTCGTATTAGCTTTCGCAAGGCTTTCTTATGGTGTTGTCCTCCCATTTATGAGAGACGGTCTACAAATTACATACAAAGAAGCAGGTTTACTTGGAACGATTACATCATTTGGTTATGTTTGTACAGTCATGTTTGCTGGGGTTCTTGCTGCAAAGTGGGGTGGAAAACAAACGGTACTTCTTGGGATCTCAATTGTAACCTTTGGATTTATTGGATTAATTTTCACTCCGTTTTATTCGTTAACGATTTTATTTATGCTTTTATTAGGGGTTGGTACTGCATTTACGTATACTCCATTAGTCTCATTACTTGTGGCTTGGTTCCCGCAGCAGAAAGGATTCGTCATAGGTCTTACCGCAAGCGGGGTCGGTGTCGGACTATTACTAACGGGGGTTATCATTCCTGCATTAAATGCTAGTTTCCCTATTATTGGTTGGAGATTATCATGGGGACTGTTCGCTATCGTTAGTTTTACTGTCGTCCTATTGATATTACTTATAATTAAAAATCCACCTATCACTAGTTCCAAAGATGCTAATAATCATCAATCTTCTCCAAAAGAAATTTATAGAAATCCTGCCATCATTAATGTTGGCTTAATTTATGGAATTATTGGTATCGCTTACATTATTCAAATGTTGTTTATTATGAGTTTTATGATTGAATATGGGGTTAGTGCAACCTTAGCCGGACAATTAATTGCCTTAAACGGAATTTTATCTATTTTTAGCGGACCTATTTGGGGAATTGTATCTGATAAATTAGGAAGAAGAAAATCATTAATATTAACTATGGCTCTTACGTTAATATTTATGCTTCTTCCGATCCTTTACCCAACGATTCTCGGCTTTATCGTTCATATGGTCGGGTTAAGCTGTACTTTAATCGGCTTATTTACATTGATACAGGCCGCAAGTATGGACCAAGTGAAACCTGCAGATATGCCACTCGCTTTTAGTTATGTAACCCTTTATTTCGCGGTTGGTCAATTTATCGGTCCTACTGTTGCTGGCTGGTTAATCGATGATTGGGGTGGCTTCAAAAGCGCTTTTCTATTCTCGTCCATCTGTTTGACGATAGGATTAGTTTTGTGCTTAAAAGTTAGAAGTGCTGTACACCAAACTGAGTCAGAACCGAAAGTAAGTGCGGAAATGAACTAAATGATACTTCCACCATTTTGAGAAGGAATCCTCCCGTATAAAATTATAAATTTTTCTTCATATAAATTACAGCCTTTATGCAAAAAAAGCACGTGAGGTTCATTTTCAAACCTCATGTGCTTTCTACTGTTTAGAATGAAGAGCATGCCTGACTTCTTCAGCTGCTCTTTGTCCAGATTGTACGGCACCTTCCATATATAATCGCCACTCGGTTGCTGTTTCTGAACCGGCCCAGTGTATTGGACCGACTGGCTCAGTTAAAGCGCTGCCGCATTTTGTTAACGTCCCAGGTGGAAAATGACTACCATACCCACCCCGTGTCCACTTGTCTTCTGACCAATCTTTTTCGAAGAAGTGAGTAGGTGTCCCTGCTTTTTCTCCAAAAAATCGGACTAACGTTTTAATTGTTTCTGTTCTTCGATATTCTCGACCCATTTTACTATAGATTTGTGCATTCTCCCCACCTACTAAAATGGTCAAAACTCCGAACCTTTGATGTTCTGGTGAACTATCCATCGTTAAACTAATAGGCCCCTGATCTGAAAATAAAGAGCCATTCAAGCCAACTTCTCGCCAAAACGGTTCATCATATACAACTACCATCTTCATAACATAAGGAAAACTCGACTCCTTCTGAAGTTCAGTTCGAACTCCAGGTAACTCAGGATGAAACGTTATGTTCTCCGTAATATTAGGTGGAACAGTGATAATCACTTTTTTCGCTTTCCATTGTTCCTCTGCTGAAGAAACAATTACCTCATCACAAGTCTCATATTTAACTTCCTCAACTGGTCGCTCATACTCGATATGATCCTTAAGACGCTCAGCCATACACTCCACTAACGACGATGCTCCCGCTCGAATCCAAAACTGCTCAGCGGACAATAACTTGTTTACACTTCCTGCTGATTTAAGGAACCAAAAAACATCGAGTGCTGATACATAATACATTTTTGTACTTAATTCTTCTTCTGCCAATAACGTAAAATGGATTTTCCCCTCGTCTGTAAACATCGAAGTATTAACATAATCCTGCATCGTAATTCGATCAAGACTTTTCCCTAATTCTGAATTCCATGGGGCTTCGCCTGGGAGTTGTTTAATCATATGATTGATTTTCCGTTTGACTCTAAAAAGATCCATAAGGGCTAAACGTGATACTGGTGGTAAAAAACCATTCACTTCCTTTACTCTTCCTCTTTGTTCGTAAATCGTTCTCCCTTTTTGACTCGTCGAAATCGTTTCTAGATTAAACTCTGCAATTAATTGTTTCATTCTCTCGTGATGGGTGCTAATCCATTGGGCTCCTAAATCTAGACCGAAACGATCTTCTTTTAAACTATAAATTCGTCCTCCAGCACGAGGTCGCGCTTCTAAAATTGTAAAAGAAATATTTTGTTTTTTTAATTCATAAGCAGCTGTCAAACCAGATAAACCTGCGCCAATAATGATAACCTCTACTTCTCTATGAGCGTTCACCAATTTAATTCCTTCTTTCTAAATTCCTAGAAATTATCATTAGTATTACCTGTATTCCCTTTATTTCATTCTCTTCTATATTATGGATTTTGTCTATATAAAGAAAAAAAGGTCACAAATTAGAAAAGAAAAAAACGATGCTATAATGAATATACTAGCATCGTTTTTTTCTAATTATAATACCTTTGATAAAAAGGCTTGGGTACGTTCGTGCTGTGGATTACCAAAAATCGCTTCTGGTTCTCCTTCTTCCACAATATAGCCGCCATCCATAAAAATCACTCGGTCAGCTACTTCCCTAGCAAACCCCATTTCATGGGTTACAATGACCATCGTCATTCCCTCTTTTGCTAAGTCCTTCATAACTCCTAAAACACCACCGACCATCTCAGGGTCTAAAGCAGATGTCGGCTCATCAAACAACATAATGCTAGGTTCCATCGCTAGTGCTCTAGCGATCGCTGCTCTTTGTTTTTGTCCACCTGATAAATTATCCGGATAAACACTTGCTTTATCTGTCAATCCTACCTTCTCAAGAAGCTCCATCCCAAGAGTATCGGCTTCAGACTTCGATTTTCCTTTAAGGCGACTGGGGGCAGATGTAATATTCTGGAGCACAGTCATATGAGGGAATAAGTTAAACTGTTGAAACACCATTCCCAACTTTTGACGCATTTTATTAATGTTGTTATTAGGGTCTGTAATATCATTTCCTTCTATATAAATTGACCCTCCTGTCGGTTCCTCTAGACGATTAATACAACGTAAAAATGTACTTTTCCCCGAACCCGACGGACCGATAACACAAACAACTTCTTGTGGTTTAATTTCGGCATTAATATCTTTTAGAACTTCAAGGTCACCAAATGATTTTTTTAAATTCTCGATTTTAATCATGCGACATCCAATCTCCTTTCAAGCCAGCGAGAAAATAACGTTAATGTATAGATTAAGACGAAGTATAGTATTCCGACCATCCCTAAAATTTCAAACGCACGAAAGTTCATCGCATAGATGGACTGACCAGACATCGTTAATTCGGCAATACCGATAACGGAAAGAAGTGATGTATCCTTTATACTCACGATAAATTGGTTAACGAACGCTGGAATCATACGACGAACAGCTTGAGGTAAAATGATAATACGCATCGTTTGTGCATAAGAAAAGCCTAACGTACGCCCCGCTTCCATTTGTCCTTTGTCAATGGAATTAATTCCAGCTCGGAAGATTTCAACTAAATAGGCACCCGCGTTAATACTGATCGCAATAACACCCGCTGTAAAGGCAGTAAGTGTAATACTTGTCGCTGATGGCAGACCAAAATAAATAAATAAAATTTGTACTAATATCGGTGTGCCGCGAATTAAATCAACATATATGGTTGCTATAGCTCGTAACAGTTTATTTCTAGAAATACTACAAAGTCCAAAAGCTAAACCAATGACCAATGCAATTAAAAGGGAAATGACCGTAATAAGAACTGTAATCCACATCCCTTTTAATAACACTGGCATCGCATCGATGATGATCTGTAAAGTCTCGATTGTAAGTTCCTCCTTATGATTTAAGTATCGAGTAGGAGGAGGTGATTAACCTCCGACCTCTCACACCACCGTACGTACGGTTCCGTATACGGCGGTTCAATTTTATACTAAGCATGTACTTTGTTGTAATGTTGGACACAAGAGATTAGCCC
>NZ_JBLWFS010000047.1:0-16184 GCF_048323755.1 Alkalihalobacterium sp. APHAB7 | reverse complement strand
TGACATACTATAACCATTTTAGATACCAATGGAATATGAAAAAGATGACCCCTGTTCAATACAGAGATCATCTTCTTAAAACCGCTTAGGCTTTTTTAAAATGTCCTTTACAAAGGGTACACATTAGTGATCATTAAAGGTTTTTTTATTAGAAGCCATTGTTTAAAGACCTTTTAGCTGGTAATAATATAAGATATAATTTCTATAAAATGGAAATTTATGCAAATATCTTTGTATAAATTTTTAAAGATAAACAATACTAGTTAAAACAGGGGGATTTTTATGAGCAAAGAACAACTTGCAAAAAGTTATAAAGTTTATGCTTATACGAGAGGATTAAATTCGTTTATTGAAAACGATTTAACCCAAAGCTTAAAAAAGCACGAAATAACTCTGCCAAGTTTCCGCACGCTTTGGATCTTATATTTCGAAAAAAAAATGACGATGACTGAACTTAATTACATAGCACAAACCAACTTTTCCAATGCATTTAGACAAGTAACCAAACTGAAAGAGGAAGGTTTAATCGAAATTGAGAATGAAAAAGACTCACGAAATAAGTTATTAACACTCACAGAAGCTGGAAGACAAATCGTACGCAATTTCATCGAGGAACATATCCTTCAATCCGATTTACAAATTACAAAATTATTGGATAAAATCCCTCAACAGGACCTCGCTATATTCATTAAGGTCGCCTCACAATTAAGCTCTGAATTAATCGGCTCGGCTTATACACAATGGGTAACAAAATCCACAAATTCCTTATTAAAAGATCATAATTAATCGTCGGCAACTAAAACACTAGTTGCTCGACGTTTTTTTATTTGCGTCCGCAAATAATTAGAAAAGAACTGTGCAATACTAGGATTAAATTATACTAACTCTTAAAAAAACACTCTTAATTTTAGTTTTTTTTAATGTAAGCCAAATAATTTATAATTCAATATAATGTCACGTTATAAGGATGGTGGTAAGCAAATGGCTAAATATACCGTAGAAAAGGGTATTTCGATATCGTCAATCATTTTGACAACCTTATTGTTAATCCTCTTTATACCTAAAGAAAAGATACGACAAGCACTTATTCCGTTTCTTTTTCATCAAGCCCTTACGTGGTTTTTCGGTTTAATCGTCGTGGAAAAGGGACTTATCAGATATCCATTTCGTTATTACTTTAGCCGCTCTAACAAATCGAGCTTTATATTTGAATATTTAATTTTTCCTGCATTTGCTGTATTCTTTAATCTTTTTTATCCCGAGAAGCGAAGTCTTCTTATAAAAAATATCCATTATCTATTTTTTACGTCGACTATTACTTTTTTTGAAACAATAGCTGTTAAGTACACTAAGTTAATAGTATACAAAAAGTGGACTTGGTATTGGAGCTTTATTACAATTTGGATTTCTTATTTTATAACCAATTTATTTTATAGGTGGTATTTTAAACAACCACCTTGTAATTAATATTTCTGAATTGTCTCCTCTGTACTCTAACTTTGTGTTGTACTTTATTTCAGTAATGTTAAATGAAAGTAAAAAGCTCCACCTATTTTTGGGGAGCAATAACTTGTTCTTATTTTGTTTTTTCCCACCAAGGATAGAATGATGGCATATCCTTACTAACTTTTAATGTAAATTCAGCTGGTCTCTTTTCGAAAAATGAAGCGACACCTTCTTTTGCATCTGTTTGATTACTTGACCAATTGATCATTTTGGATTCAATTTCATGGGATCTCGCAGGATGGTCAGCTCCGAGCATCCGCCACAGTAATTGTCGAGATAATGCTACAGAAGTTGCTGACGTATTTTCAGCAATCTCCTTAGCTATAGCTTGAGCTGTCGGTAATAATTCTTCTGGCGAAACGACTTTACTTACAAGTCGATTATCTAGTGCTTCTTGAGCTGGAAAAACACGACCTGTTAACACCCACTCACTTGCTTGACTGATGCCAACAATACGTGGTAAAAACCAACCACTACATGCTTCTGGTGCAATTCCACGACGACAAAATACAAAGCCCATCTTTGCTTGTGTTGAAGCAATTCTTATATCCATTGGAAGTGTCATCGTAATACCGATACCAACAGCAGGTCCGTTTATCGCTGCAATGATCGGCTTTTTTAAATCGTATATTCGTAAAGCAAGAATTCCCCCTGAGTCTTTAAATTCAACATCATCATCCACATCACCAGTAAATGATTGATCTCCATTATCTAGGTCAGCACCTGCACAAAATGCTCTTCCTTCTCCTGTCACAATAATTACCCGGACATTATCGTCTTCATCTGCTCGATCAAAAGCGGCAAGAAGGTCATCCAACATTTCCAGATTAAATGCATTCATACGGTCGGGCCGTTGAAGTTTTATCGTCATGATATGGTCGGCAATATCACACTTAATGGTTTGGAACATTATAAACCTCCTCCAAAAGATCTTTTAAACTTTAACAGATCTTGTTTAGCATTATGATGGTCCCTGCATATCTTTACTTTAAAAATTCTTTTCGTTGTGAGCGTGATGCATTTTCTATTAAACTGCGCACCCCAATAATTAACGTTTCAAATCTTGCATCATTTGCTTTTCCAATTTTCCAGCGATAATAAATTTGCTGTAGGATGACAGCAATCTTATAAAAAGCAAACGTTAGATAGTAATCAAAATTAGATAAATCTCGCCCACTCTTTACGGCGTAGTTTTCTAACAGCTCTTTACGAGAATAAAACCCCGGTTGACTTGTAACTGAAGGCAAACCTGAATAAGACTCTCCTTCTGCTGTCCAGTAAGCTACCGCAGAACCTAGATCGGTTAATGGATCACCTATAGTACACATTTCCCAATCAAACACACCGACCACTTTCCCTGGATCTGTACTACAATACATCATATTATTTAATTTAAAATCGTTGTGGACGATCGTTGGCGGAGGTGATGTCGGGATATTTTCCATTAACCATTTCTCAATGTGTTCTACGTTAGGGATTTCATCGGTTTTCGCATTTTGATAACGTTTAATCCAGCCATAGACTTGACGTTCGAGATAACCTTCTGGGCGTCCAATCGTTTCTAACCCTGTTTCTTTAAGATCAATATCGTGTAATTTGACTAGTGTGTCTACAAAAGCCTCAGAAACCAACTGTCCTGTTCGTTCTGTCCGTTCATACACTTCTGGTAGGTCATGATCTAAAACAACACCGTTTTTCTTTTCCATAATATAAAAATGTCTTTCCATAATATCAGGATTTCCACAAAATGATAATGGTTTCGGTGCTAAAGGGAAAACAGGATGCATTTTTTCTAATATCCTATACTCCCTTTCCATGTCGTGTGCTTTTGGCGGGATAGGGCCAAATGGCGGTCGCCTAAGTACAGCTTGCCAGTCCCCAATTTCGATAAGATAAGTAAGGTTTGAATATCCATTTGAGAATGCTTTTGAGTTCAATTTTTCTTCACTCAAGTTTGGTACTTCTCTACGAATATAGCTTTCTATTCTACTCCAATCAATTTCTTGGGTCGTATTTTCCATTGAATTATTTTTCTCAATCATTTTACAACACCCTCTCAGTCACACTTTTACAACCAATTTCCCCCACGTTTTCCGATCACCGAGCAAGTTCAATGCTTCAACAACTTCATCAAACTCAAACTCACGATAAATTAATGGATCGATTTTACCTTCTTTATATAACTTCATTAGTTCTTTATGATTTTGTTGGACACCTTTAGGGTTTAATTTAGAAAACAGTCCCCAATGAACACCGACAACAGAGTAATTTTTTACAAGCATATGGTTTGTTGGAGCATTCGGAATCGTTCCACCAGCAAAGCCAATAACTAAAATTCTTCCATCAAATGCAATACATTTCCTAGAACGATCAAAAACATCTCCGCCTACCGAGTCATAAATGATATCAGCACCTCTACCATCGGTCTTTTCTTTGACGACTTGAACAAAGTCTTCTGTTAAATAATCAATTACGATATCGGCACCAAGACTTCTACACACTTTCGTCTTTTCTGTTCCACCTGCCGTGGCTATCACATACGCACCAGCAGCTTTACCTAGCTGAATTGCTGCTGAGCCTACTCCACCTGCACCTGCATGAACTAACAGAATTTCTCCAGGTTGAATATTCGCACGATGATGAAGAGCGTAATAAGAAGTATGGTAGGTGATAAACATCGACGCTGCCTTATTTGATGGCATTGACTTCGGAATTGGGTAAATGGAACGTTCATCGACAGCAACATATTCAGTGAGACCACCGGCAGGAAGTTTAGGTAATGCTATGACACGTTGTCCAACATCAAACTTACTTCCCTCGTTAATAGCAACAATTTTTCCAGATAACTCAGCCCCAATAGTAAAGGGAAATGGTGGCTTTTCTTGATACTTTCCTTGACATAATAAAATATCAAAAAAGTTCAATGCGACAGCATCTACTTCTATTAATACTTGATTTCTTTCAATAGTTGGTTTCGAAACTTCCTCTATTCTTAGTACGTCATTAGGCTCACCGTTTTCTTTTATTAACCAACTTCTCAATGTGCACACCCCTTTTATATTAATTGTCCTATAAACTTAGTTCTTTAATTTCTTCAGCCGAGTAACCTAATTCGGCTAATATATCCTTATTATGTTGTCCAAGTGCAGGAGCTTGAGACCGAATTTCGCCTGGCGTATTTGAGAGTTTAATAGGTATCCCAATTTGTTGAATTTTCCCTAAATTCGGGTCATAAATCTCCTTAATAAGTTGACGATGAACGACTTGAGGATTGTCAATAACCTCTCCAAAGTTAAGTATAGGAGCAACACATGCATCTACACCGTCAAAAAGATCTAACCACTCTTGTAACGTTCTTTGTTGAATAATAGTTTGAATTTCAACCTTCATCTTATTCTGTTGTAGTAACGGTGCTTCCAAGTGTGGAATTAAATCCTCTCTTTCGATGGTTTTACAAAATTCAACCCAAAACTTAGGCTCTAGGGCACCAACAGACAAATAACGGGCATCTTTCGTTTCATACACTTCGTAACAAGCACGTCCTCCATTTAAAACAGATTGTCCTCTTTCAGACTCCTCCTTAGTTGCTAGAAAATTAGGTAACACTGTCTGTAGCCAAGAAAGTGAACCATCTAACATCGAAATATCGATAAACTGTCCTTTACCGGATTTATATCTTTCAAATAGCGCTAGTAAAATCCCATTTGTTGCCATTTGAGCACCACCGCCAATATCAGCAATTTGAACAGCCGAAGAAACCGGCTTCCCCTCTTGTTCTCCTTGTTGCCCTAACACACCCGCATAGCTCAAATAATTAATATCATGGCCTGGATATTGCGAGTAAGGACCCGTTTGTCCATATCCTGTAATTGCACAATATATTAATTGCGGATTAATTTCTTTTATCGCTTCGTACCCTAAGCCAAGTCGTTCCATAACCCCAGGACGAAATGACTCTACTAATATATCTGCGGTTTCTACTAATTGTTTAAATAGCTTTTTCCCTTTTTCCGACTTTAAATCTAGAGTTACACTTCTTTTGTTTCGATTTAATGAAAGAAACATAGGACTTTGACCGTTAACCGTTGGTTCCATCCAACGTGAATAATCCCCTACGTTAGGGTCTTCTACTTTTATGACATCAGCTCCGAAATCTGCAAGAGTAAGTGTGCAAAATGGTCCAGGAAGTAAACGGCTTAAATCTAAAACACGAATATCTTCTAATGGTAATGACAAAAGTACACCTCTTTTCTATTATTTTCAGCATCTAAAAAGACAACCATTACATATACATAATATTGGTATGTAAGTGCTTACAATATTTTTCTTAATAATAACAATAGTCAGTTATTTTTACAACTATTTACTTTTTGAATATATGTTTAAAATTATCTATTTATTATTCGTTTTTCTAAGTATTATTTACAACACGCGCTACCCTTATTTTCTTAGTGAACATCTACTATAAAACTAAATGAAGATAAAGAATTTTTTGTATAATGGGAATTACTACTTATGATAGAATATTATAGGTTGGTTATAAGTATATGATTTAGGCACAACTATCCAAATTATTTTATTACTAGTGTTTGACCATTATATTGGGGAATTTATCTGTGTTGATTTATATTTTCATACCAATTTTCAACGGCGTATGACAAAAAGGGGGGAGAAGCCATGTCGTTAAGAAAGAAAAAAATTGAAAAAAAGAAAGAAGAAATATTGAGATCAGCGGCAGAGGTTTTAAACGAGAAAGGCTATCACGGGGCGACAATGGAAGATATCGCAACGAAACTTCTTATGACTAAAGGTTCTATGTACTATTACTTTAAAAATAAAGAGGACCTTTATTTTCAGTGCCATAAAATGATGATCGATAAAAGTAGTGAAAAAATAGAAGAAATTATCAAGAGCGAGACAACTGCACTTGAAAAATTAAAGTCGGCCATCATTTCACATATTCAATTAGCGACGACTGAAAAACCGATGTTTAGCTTAATGGACAAGCCTGAACAAAAATTTACAGGTGACTATTTAATAGACGTTTTACAACAACGATCTGATTATGAGAAGTATTTTGATCAGATTATACAAGAGGGAATTGAAACAGGAGAATTTACTTCTGTGGATGTAAGACTATTACGTTTACTCATCTTAGGTTCGCTAAATTGGATCTTAGAATGGTATACTCCAGATGGTGAAAAAACACAAGATGAAATTTCTGAAGTCTTTTCCGATTACTTATTACGAATTGTTAAGGGATAGACTCTCAACTCAATACATAGTTGCTTTGCATACGCCTATAAATACCATCAGTCAATAACGTAAAAAAGACAGCGCTATGCTGCCTTTTTTACATTTTTTTATAGTAATAATCCACCGTTTCAAGTATTTGTTTTTTCGTAACCGGCTTCGTTAAATACCCATCACATCCAGATTGATAACTTTTTTGTTTATCTTTGTTAAGAGCATGTGCGGTGAAGGCAACAATGGGGGTTCGTTTTTTATTTTGTTTCACTTCCCATTCTCTCATCAAACGTGTTGCTTCATACCCATCCATTACTGGCATTTGTATATCCATAAATACAAAATCATATGAGGTTTCCTTAAATAATTGAACCGCTTCAAGACCATTTTCAGCAATATCCATAGTAACCTTTTCTTTTTTTAGAAAGGCTTTCATAAGGACTTGGTTATCATATGAATCTTCTACAAGTAAGATACGTAACCCAGCAATCGAGATGTCTTTATCCTTTTCTCTTAACTGTTTCTCTTGATCTCGTTTTTCTAGATGCCCTCTTTTTAACTGTAATGTAAACGTGAACGTACTACCCTTTCCTACCTTACTCTTAACCTGTATCGTTCCACCCATTCTTTCTATGAAACTTCGAACGATAGTAAGTCCTAATCCTGTTCCACCGAAACGACGAGTTGTTGAAGTATCCACTTGTGTAAATTGATCGAATATCGTTGGAATTTTATCTTTAGGAATTCCAATTCCGGTATCCATCACCTGACATTCAAGGATAAAGGAATTTTTTTCGATTAAATCTTTTTGCTTGAGTTTAATGCAGACCTGGCCACCTTGAGTGAACTTTATTGCATTTCCGATTAAGTTCGTGAAGATTTGCCTTAAACGCGCTTGGTCGGTTACTACAACTGCTGGTAGACTAGTATCATAATTAAATCTTAATTGAATTCCTTTCTTATCGGCTTCAAAGGAGAAAACTTGAATAACTTCTTCAGCCAATTTCTTTAAATCAAACTCTTCCTCTACTATTGAAACATGCCCTGCTTCAACCTTTGATAAATCTAGAACATCATTAATGATACGGAGCAAGTTAGCAGCGGAATGTTTAAAAATTGTAACATATTGGTGTTGTTCCTTATTCAGTTCTGTTTCTAATAGTAAATCTGACATTCCAATAATAGCATTCATAGGTGTCCGAATTTCATGACTTACCATGGCTAAAAAATCTGATTTCGCTTGCGAAGCAACGAGCGCTTGATCCCTAAGACCTTTTAACTCTTCTTCAAACCACTTCCGTTCAGTGATATCCATCGCTATCCCTAAGATCCGCTGACCATCGCTCGTTTGTAAAGGAAGCTTCACTTGATAATACCACCTTAATTCCCCAGTGACTGGATGGCGGATCGGTTGTTCTTGCACGTATACTGCTTCACCAGACTCTAATACTTGCATTTCTAGTGTTCTTACGTCCTCAGCTTTTTCGGCAAAGTGAAAGTCGGCATATTTTTTTCCAATTATTTTCTCAGTTGGAGTATTAAATAGCTCTGTTGTAGCTCTATTCACTAACAAATATCGTCCTTCTGCATCCTTAACAAATATAGGATGGGGGATCGTATTAATGATATTAGAAAGTAATTGATCTTTTTCTTTTATCTTTTGGTGAGCTTTCTTCACTTCACTAATATCTTGTCCAATTCCTAGTAAACCGATCGTATGACCATTATAATCGATTAATCGCGTAATATGAATTTCAACTGGAAATGTCGATCCATCTTTTCTATAATAAAGCACTTTGCGAATGTACTCTTCCTTACAACCAAGTAAATCATTAATGAAATATTGAACGGCACCTTCTATATTTATGTCATGTTTTGTTATATACGGTTCCAACTCTTTTTTATCATGAAAAAGAAATGGAGTTTCCTTACCAATTACTTCCTTAGCTTTATAACCCAATTGTTGTTCAGCTGCTTTATTAAAGGTTTGAATAATACCTTCTTCATTCGTTGTAATAATTAAATTATTTGTACTATCTAGAATCGCTTGACGTACATTGTTTACTTTGCTTAACTCTTTAGTTATTTCATTAGCTAACATTTCTGCATGCTGTCTCATATGGGCCATCGATCTTAATACAAAGAAGACAAGAAGCGTTATAATAAGACCAGTAATTAAAATGATATTCGGAATTTCTTGCTGTAAGCCAGCAAAAAAGTACGGAGAACTTTCAAAATAAATCGTCCACTCTTTGTCTACAAAAGGAAACGAAACACTTTGAATAAATTCAAAATTGGACGTAAAAAGTCTGTCTTGTGGTATGCTAACCCATTCGTAAATTAACTGTTGAGGTGTTAGTTCATTTATAGAAGAACCATTAGATTGTTCATATATTCTAAAGTTAAGATCTTGATTGATGTAACTAGATAACGTTGCCTCAACAACTTCTTGCAAATATAACGCTATTAACACATGACCATACCAGTTACTGTTTTGCTCTTCATTAAGGCTACCAACATTTCCATCCAAATTAGAATAAACCGGTGCATAAAGAATATAGCCTGGACCGCTATCTCCTTTGTCAGTAATAAGGGTAATTTTCGAAGTTGCCGTATATTCTCCAGTTTCTCTAGCCTTTTGCATCGCTAATCGTCGATTTTCCTCTGTGAAATGATTAAAGCCTACTCCTATTTCCACATGAGTTGATGGCGAAACAAATTGATTAATTAAATATTCACCTTCATTACTTGCAGGCCAAACCTTATACTTACCTTCATAGATCATTTGCAAGTCTTCTTTAAATTCTTTTAAAGATTGCTGATCATTAACATACTTTGCAAAGGAAATGACATGAATGCCTGGGTAATTTTGAAAAGGTTGAAATTGTTCTTCGTAGTTTTTCCATTTTATATAATCGACCGTCACTGGATCACTTGCTGTGAAAAAGCTTTGATAAGCATTTAAAACTTCAACATACGTTTTTACCGATTTATGAAGTTCATCAATGATTTGTTCAGTATCATGAGAAAACTTTTCTTCAGCTCTCTCGTAAAGTATATTACTAGCCATTCTTGAAAATAGGATGGTGACAGTGATAAGACTAGCAATGATAATAAAAATCGTAAAGCGATGACTTAGAAGCTCTTTAATCTTAGTAATTTTCATGGACATCTCCTTAGAACTCTATGACGTGCAAACTAGTTAAGCATCTCTAGTAAACATATATCAAAACACTCCACTTGGTTCCGTCCTGAGTTCTTCGCTTCGTATAAAGCTTTATCTGCCATATCTATTAGTGTTTCAATAGATTTAATACTTTCACAGCCATGAAAAGAAGATACTCCTAAACTGATTGTTACAACATTACTTACTGTTGAGCTAACGTGAGGAATTTGACTATTTTCAATATTTCGTCTCATTTTTTCAGCAATGTGCAATGCCCCATCTAGATCTGTATCAGGTAAAACGACAGCAAATTCCTCTCCGCCGTAACGAGCTACCAAATCCGTCGCTCGATTTATCGTACTGTGAAGAACCTTTGCTACTTTCTTTAAACACTCATCGCCTTCTAGATGTCCGTATGTATCATTATATAATTTAAACTTATCGATATCTAAAAGGATGAGTGATAAGTTTGACTTTTGGCGTTTCGCTCGTTTCCATTCGAGTTCAATATAACTATTAAATCTCCTTCGATTCGGAATACCTGTTAAACCATCAAGAGATGATAACTGCTCGAGCACTTCATTTAATTGATGTAGTTTTTCATTAGCGATTACAAGCTCCGCTTCTCGTTGAATGCGTTTATCCATTTCATCCTTTAATCGAAGTACAGAAGCAATTCGGGCGTTTAATTCAACTGAATGAAATGGCTTTGTGACGTAATCAATCGCTCCTGCAATAAAGGCTTGTTCAAGCACTTTGACATTAGTTAATCCTGTTACCATAATAATGGGGATGTCTTTTACAGCCTCAATTTCTTTTATTTGATTACATACCTCAATTCCGTCCATACCAGGCATAATCACATCTAATAAAATTAAGTCGATTTCATTTCCTTGTTTTTTTAGAATGTCAAACGTCTGGTCAGCAGACTCAGCCATAATAATTTCCTTATACCCCGCTTTATTTAATAATCTTTCTAGTAGATTACGACTGTCAACACAATCATCTACTACTAAAATCTTTCTCCCCATCATAATCACCCTCACTTGCTCGTTAACAGATTCTAAAATACTTACTTTTCTAACATTTACTTACGATCGATCCCTAATTTCGCCTCTCTCTTTTTCATTATTTTATCTATATAATTAGTATCAAGATCTTCGTCTATTGGAATGGCTGGAACATCAATAATCTCTCTCTTGCAATGAGGACATATCCATTCTTCTTTATCATCATATAAAGAAGAAATGGATACTTTTAGGCAGAAGCAACAAAGTTTTTTCTCGATCATATCTATTACTCCTTTTATTTCAAGTGCGCTTAAAGGACTATTACACTAAGTTTAACTGTCGATATCCGTTGATTTTGGGCTCATCGTGTAAAATGTTAATTTCCCACGCCTTTCAAGAACTGAAAGGTTGAAGAAAACAATACTCTTTAACAGCGCTTATTTAATCACTAGGACAGGATGAGTTGACAGGTGAACCACTCCATAACTCACACTTCCAAACGTATAATCTCCTTCTGTCGTATTGCTCCGATTACCAATTACAATTACATCAACATCCTCTTCATTAGCAATGTTAACAATTTCAATGGAAGGTTTTCCTGTTAGAACTTTACCTTCTGTTAAAACACCTGTTTCCTGAAACAGATTTATACTTTGCTCAATTAATAGTTTCCCTTGTTCCAATAACTTTTCTTTTACATCAGGATAAATACTTTCGAGATTATTCGCATTCGGAATGACATGTACAAAATAAAGATGAGTGCAAGTATGAATAAGTTGCTTTGATAAAAAATCATAGGCTTGTTGGGAAAAATCCATACTATCGATAGGAATTAATAATTTCATATGACCCGAACCATTTATTCAAAACAAATTTTAATTTGATCTAAGTAATTGACTAAATTTGTAATAGCCTCTGCTATACTATTTGTATCTTCTTCTTTTGCAGCTTCTTCTAGTTGTTTTCCTAACTCTGTAATAAAATCAAATCCATATCCTGATCCAAAGCCTTTCATACGATGACCAATCATACGAACTTGCTGAAAATCCTCTTCTACTAAAGCCAATTTCATTGTTTCTATATCTTTTTTTCTATTCTCCAAGAACCCAGGAATTAAATCCTCTAAATCTTTATCAATTGAAACCTGTATTGTTTTAATCATGTTTATTCCCCCAGAACTTGTTTTACTATCCTAAAGTTATTATAAGATTAGTAATATTACCATTCTATTCCTTTAGTTAATTTTAAATTTTAACGGTGGTGAATTCAATCAGATTTTGACATTAATTGTGTCTTTTTTACTACATTCAGAAATTTCTTCGTAATAATTCACTCAATATAAGTCCTTTGATACTACTTTGAAATATATGCCCTCAATGATGCAAGGTTAGTACTATTGTTACACAAAAAAAATCAGGTAGATTTCAATAATCTACCTGTCATCATTCATATTAGCTAGTATCTATGAATATATATTACAGACCTTCAACATATTAATAATGTGGTTTAATAGAATCTTCTTCTTTCTTATCTTTAGTAAAGTGACTCAACCACTTTGACATCTTAGTCTTAATGGATTGCTCTTGTTTAGAAGCAGCTGCTTCTCTAAAATGTTGTACAAATTCTTGGAAATGTACTTCTCGTTCTTCTAATTTTTGATGGATAAACAGTTTTTCTTCATTTTCCTGTTCTATTTCTTGTCTCAACCTTTGCAACTCATCCTTTGTTTGGTCCGAGGTATCCAACAACATTTGAGAATACGATTGTACGAGCGATGTTGTTTTATTATGACCGAGATTAATTTCTTTCTTTACTTCATTTTTAATTTCTTCTTTCGTCTCTTGAAGTACTTCTTCCTTAAAAGAAAAGATTGAGTTAGTTAATTTCTCAACACTTTCTACTGTTTCATGTTGTAATGAAATCATCATTTCATACTGATTATAATCTTCACTCTCTTCTTTCTCATCTGACTCATCATTGTATTCCACTTGAATATTCGTTTCAAGTATATATTTTACATCCTCATCTTTAATATTTTTATCTTTCAATAATTTAATCTTCTTTAACGTATCAATTTCATAATCGGTATATAATCTAGCCCCCGTTTTCGTTCTTTGAACATATAACATTCCTTCAAAAGTCCGTTCCCATTTTCTTAAGTTACCTACAGGAATTTTTAATAACCTCGATACTTCTTTCGTAGAATACTTTTGTATAACGTTCCCCATCCAAATCTCTCCTTTCTATTTTTCCAGTCATAATGGCTCTTAATTATCACTATTAGATATACCAGTATGTTTTTTCCTTCTAGGTGACAAAACTTCTAATAACATTCTATTTTTCTGCAATACTTTCAGAATTAAAAATAGATACGCGATTAGGCTCGGAATGTACACATCTTCCCCGTAAGATCGACTAAATCATTCGCTATCACTATCTAAATTCGTAGAGAAAAGTCATCTTTTGGTGTGTTTAACTATGAAAATACTAAATACTTAATAGCAAAATATTCAGTTTTCATATATAATAAATATAATTCGCATTACGAAATAAAAATATTTTCCTTTGAGAGGAGACGATCTATTTGTCTAAAATAATGACTCGTTCTGAAGTACCTGAACATTTAAAGTGGGATTTGAAGGATCTATTTGAAACGAAGGATGCTTGGGAGCTTGAATTACAAGCTGTTCAAATCGATGTAAAAGCCGTCACACAATATAAAGGAACTCTTGCCAATAGTTCTAAACAATTACTCGGTTGCCTAACAGCTTTAGAAGATATTCAAAAGCGCATAACCTACGTTGCAACTTATGCAAATTTATGTCTATCAGAGGATGGTTCTAATTCAGAAAGCCAAGCTAACTCCTCTCGAGTTGCTTCGATGCTTTCTAATATTGAGGCCGAACTTTCATTTGTAGAAACAGAAATTCTTGCTCTCCCTAATGGAAGGATCAAAAAATACATACAAGAAGAACCTGATCTTAAATGTTTTGAGAAAAATTTAAAAGAGCGATTAGAAAAAAAGCCACACACTCTATCTCCTGAAACAGAGATGGCTTTAGCATCGCTTGGTGAAGTTTTAGCATCTCCTTACAAGACGTATCAATTAAGTAAATCTTCGGATATGATCTTCTCTTCTTTTAAAGACGATAACGGTAATGACATTCCGTTATCATTTGCTTCTTTTGAAGATCGCTATGAATTATCAGCGAATACGACAGTCCGTAGAAATGCTTATCAATCGTTTACAAATACGTTAAAACAATACGAGAATACTTTTGCTTCCACTTATTCAACAGAAATTAAAAAGCAAGTTGCGCTTTCACGTTTAAGAAATTACAATTCAGTAACTGAGATGCTTTTACAGCCTCAACAAGTAACTGAAGAAATGTATAATAATCAGTTAGATATTATTCAAGAAGAATTAGCTCCACATATGCGTCGATTTGCAAAATTGAAACAACGAGTACTCGGAATAGATAAGATGATGTTCTGTGATTTAAAAGCACCACTAGATCCAGACTTTAATCCTCCAACAACGATCGATGAAGCTTCTAAAGTAATCCAAGATGCTTTACAAATACTGGGCCCTGAGTACAGTGAAATTATGGAAAAAGGGTTGAATGAGGGGTGGATTGATTACGCTGAAAATTACGGAAAAGCAACGGGTGCTTTCTGTGCAAGTCCTTATGGTGTTCATCCTTATATTCTAATTACGTGGACTGACACGATGCGTGGGGCATTTATTTTAGCACACGAACTAGGACATGCTGGTCATTTCTATTTAGCTGGTGCGAATCAAAGCTTAACGAACACTCGCCCATCGTTATATTTTATAGAGGCACCATCAACAATGAATGAATTAATTCTCGGTAAGCACTTATTGGCCAGTACAGAAGATAAACGAATGAAACGTTGGGTACTACTTCAGTTCCTCGGTACGTATTATCATAATTTCGTTACGCATTTACTAGAGGGTGAACTACAACGACGTATTTATCGTATCGCTGAATCAGGACAACCGATTACAGCGAGTACTTTAAGTAAAACGAAAGGAGAAATCCTTTCTAACTTCTGGGGTGATGCTGTAGAAATGGATGAAGGAGCATGCCTCACTTGGATGCGTCAACCTCATTATTACATGGGACTTTATCCATACACATATTCTGCTGGACTAACAGCTTCAACAGCTGTTGCACAGTTAATCGAAGAAGAAGGTCAGCCTGCTATTGACCGCTGGATCGAAGTCTTGAAAATGGGTGGTACGAAAAAGCCACTAGAGTTACTTAAGCACGCTGGAGTCGACATGTCCACTCCAGAACCGATTAGAAAGGCTGTTGCTTTCGTAGGTTCGCTCGTAGATGAGTTAGAAAAGAGTTACGAATAAACTATTAAAAATGAATGAACTCCAACCTAATAACCTCTAGCAGTTATTAGGCTGGAGTAAACAATATAAGTCAGCTATTTTATTAAAATATTCCTCAAAGCAATTAATTCAAGAAAATCAACGAATGCACCAAATGGTTCATCAACAATCTTCTCAACAGACATTTATGCCATACCAAAGCCAAACTCATTCACCACAAAGCCAGCAGTCACACTATTCACCTAATCAATATCAGTAATCTAAAGCAACTTTAATAAGCACTGTGACATAACAGACAACTGCTATGTTCCTACATATTGTATATTTTTCTATATGCAGTATAAAGCTTATTCTGTTACTTGGCTCATGACTACTTAGAACATTAACTTTGGGATGGTATGTGATTATATATCATCCCTTTTATAACTAACCAACCTAATAAAACCCCAATAAACAGTGTTAAATGACTTGAATATAAATAAGCAGCCTGTTTGGACTTACTCATCCTTTTTTCATACTAAAAAAGCACAACCCAATTGGATTGTGCTTTGTGCCTAGCGACGTCCCTCTAAACCTTTCTTTCCTACGGGGAAGTGGATCCATGAAGTCTCACCTTCGATGCCCATCATGTTGTTTTACGAAAAGAAAGGTTTCCTCTCACAGGGGGACATGATGTCTGGCTTCGTCCCTTGCCCATGATGTTTTCATCGACTTATCCTTCGAAGGGGTTGCCTCTTCGAGTCAAAGCTCTTCACCACTGATGCTTACTCATCCTTTTTTCATACTAAAAAAGCACAACCCAATTGGATTGTGCTTGATGCCTAGCGACGTCCTACTCTCACAGGGGGAAGCCCCCAACTACCATCGGCGCTGAAGAGCTTAACTTCCG
>NZ_JBLWFS010000046.1:0-16547 GCF_048323755.1 Alkalihalobacterium sp. APHAB7 | reverse complement strand
ATGACTTACCACAACAATCATAGATATCAATGGGGCTTAAAAAAGATGACTCCTGTTCAATACAGAAATCATCTTCTTGTAGCTGCCTAGTCTTTTTTAAAATGTCCTTGACAAGGGGTACAGTTTACAATGACAGCTGCTTTTTTGGTGCTGCGGATAGTCATCACCGGGGTAGTTTTTCTACATTATTGAGTTGTTAAGGGTTAAGGACGTACCTAGAATAAAAGTTAGACTAATATACTTTTAACTTCAGAATAGTTAGAGTAACTAAACCGGCAGATGTCAAATTCGACATCTTTATGTAAGCGGATACATAAAAATAATGTAAAATACTAGCGTTTTATGTAGTTTTTTAAACGACTCTATACTCTACTTGTTGAGATTATATAAGGACTTATTATACCTATATAAAAAAAATTAAAAAAATTTTCAAAAATCTGTTTTAAAATGAACAAACATTCAGTACAATAGACGATAGGAGAGAATGAATGTTTTGTAGGAATAGGAGAGACTTAAGGAGGAATTACCTTGGCAACTGTTACAGAAATGAATTGGTATAATAAATATCCTAAAGAAGTCCCTCAATCTATTAACTATGAAGATCAGACACTACATGGTCTTCTGAAAGATACGTATGAAAAATCGCCATCAAAATATGCTACATACTTTTTTGGTAAACAAATGACGTATGCTGAACTCTATAAGTCAGCATGTAAGTTTTCAAATGCTCTTATGGATGCTGGTTTGCAAAAGGGTGACCGCGTTTCGATCATGCTTCCTAACTGTCCGCAAGCTGTTATTGCTTATTATGGAACGTTAATGGCTGGTGGTGTTGTTGTTCAAACGAATCCACTATATGTGGAAAGAGAGTTAGAGCATCAACTTGCAGATTCTGGAGCGAAATTTATACTTTGTTTAGATCTTCTTTATTCACGTGTAATGACAGTAAAAAAGAACACACAGGTTGAAAAGGTAATTGTAACCGCTATCAAGGATTACTTACCATTTCCGAAAAGTTTGATCTATCCATTTATTCAAAAGAAGAATTACGGGTTTAAACCAGAAGTGGACTATAATAGTACTACAGTGAAGTTTGTTTCCTTTCTATCACAAGGTAAAGAGAAAGTACCGGAAGTTAAAGTAGATCCTAAAGAAGATCTAGCTTTACTTCAATATACAGGAGGAACTACAGGTTTAGCGAAAGGTGTAATGCTTACACACCGTAACTTAGTTGCAAATACGACACAATGTTTTCATTGGATGTATAAACTGAACAGTAAAGAAAATCGAACGCTGGCGGCGCTTCCATTTTTCCATGTTTACGGAATGACCGTGTCAATGAACTTGTCGATTATGACTGGCTCGCAAATGTTCATTGTTCCTAAATTTGATCCAAAAGAAATTTTACAAATTATTGATAAACACAAAATTACGATATTCCCAGGTGCCCCAACGATGTACATTGGTTTAATTAACCACCCTGATATCGAGAAATATGATTTGTCATCAATTGAGGCGTGTATTAGTGGATCTTCCTCATTACCTGCTGAAGTTCAGGTGAAGTTTGAGGAACTTACAGGCGGGAAATTAGTAGAGGGTTACGGTTTAACTGAAGCTTCTCCAGTTACACACTGTAATCCGATTTGGGAAGAAAGACGTGGAGCAAGTATCGGTCTGCCATGGCCTGACACTGAAGCTGTTATTTTTGTGGAACCGGGAGAAGTGGCTAAACCAGGTGAAGTAGGAGAGCTTGCTGTCCGTGCTCCTCAAGTTATGAAAGGCTATTGGAATCGTCCTGAAGATACACAAGCTACGTTCTATGAGGATTGGCTGTTAACAGGGGATATGGGTTATATGGACGAAGATGGCTACTTCTTCATCGTTGATCGTAAAAAAGACATGATCATAGCAGGTGGATTTAATATCTACCCACGTGAAATTGAAGAAGTACTTTTTGAGCACGATGCGATCCAAGAAGCAGTCATCATTGGTGTACCGGATCCGTACCGCGGGGAAACAGTTAAAGCTTTTATCGTTACAAAAGAAGGCGCATCTGTTACAGATAAGGAACTCGATAAGTTCTGTAGAGCTCGTTTAGCAGCGTATAAAGTCCCTCGTCAATATGAATTCCGTAAAGAGTTACCTAAGACAATGGTAGGTAAGGTATTGCGTCGCGTTCTAGTAGAAGAAGAAGAACAAAAACTAAACGAGAAGAAATCTAGCTAATAAATAGAAAAAGGCTGACATTGTGTCAGTCCTTTTTTTATGGTAGTTTTCGTCTACTTCGTTGCTGTTGGTCCATTTTTTGAGAATGCTTGAAGAGCAAGCATATTTTTAGCGCACGTCCGCAGCAACAGCAACAATTATTAAGAAAAGAGCCTTTTATATAAACATAGAAAAAGATTACGCTTTCATTTATGTTGACGGTAACTATTGGTAAATGAAGTGTTTTGAAGGCCTTAATTAAAGGAGTTTTGCCACCGCATTTTATTGTTGGAGTGTTCATAAAGGTTTCATACATTGCTTTACTATTTGTTTCATTATATGATAGAACTAAAGTGTAAGGTGTTATCTTATATTTTTGAGTTGTATAAAAAGAGTTTTGTTTTCAAAAATTCTCACAACTTAAATAATTCCATTGACAAATAACGGTCCTTCCCATAGAATATGAAATATGAATGAATGGTCATTCATTTTAATGAGCAATCTAATAAAAAGTTGCTCTGAAAGGAAGAATGCCATGGGTAAGAAAAAAGGACCTAAATACGATCAAATTATTGAGGCAGCGGTTAAAGTAATCGCTGAAAATGGCTATCATCAAGCGCAAGTATCAAAAATTGCAAAAGAAGCAGGAGTTGCTGATGGAACAATCTACCTCTATTTTAAAAACAAAGAAGATATACTTATATCTTTATTTGAAGAAAAAATGGGAAGATTTGTTGATAAAATTCAGGAACAGATCGAAGGAAATTTAACTGCAAAAGAGAAGCTTTTTATCTTAATTGAAATGCACTTCAAACAACTGGCAGAAAATCGATCACTTGCTATTGTTACGCAATTAGAACTTCGCCAGTCTAACCCTGAGTTAAGGTGGAAAATAAATGAAGTGTTAAAAAAATATTTAGATTTAATGGACACCGTTCTAACAGAAGGGAAAGAAAGCGATTACTTCTCAGAAGATTTAGATTTCCGGTTAGCAAGACAAATGATTTTTGGTACACTAGATGAGGTAGTTACAAACTGGGTAATGAAAGATTGTAAATATGATCTGGTCTCACTTGCAAAGCCAATGCATCAACTATTGGTGGGTGGTCTTTGTAATAGATAAATAGAAAAAGAGGATGCTTACCATGAGAGGAGTGAGTAAAGACAGATGGAAACTTTATCTGTAAGAGTGGAACAAAAAATAGCCACAATCACTTTAAACCGACCTCCAGCAAACGCCTTATCTTCTCAATTGCTTCAAGAGTTGGCACAGGCCTTTGATGAGGTTGAGCATAATGAAGATGTGAGTGTTATCATTCTTCATGGAGAAGGGCGCTTTTTTGCTGCAGGAGCAGACATAAAAGAGTTTACTACGCTTGAAAGCGGTGCCAAGTTTGCTGAGTCAGCAACTGAGGGTCAGCGATTAATGAACCGTATTGAAGCTTTTCCTAAGCCGGTGATTGCAGCTATTCACGGGGCAGCACTTGGCGGCGGTTTAGAGTTAGCGATGGCGTGCCATATTCGTCTTGCTACTGAAGATACGAAACTTGGTTTGCCTGAACTTCAATTAGGATTAATTCCTGGTTTTGCGGGTACACAACGCTTACCTCGTATTGTTGGCCAAGCAAAGGCAACAGAGTTAATCTTAACGAGTGAACCGATTTCCGGATCTGAAGCTTTATCTTTAGGTCTTATTAATTCAGTACATTCTGAGCAAGCGCTCATGATGGAAGAAGCTTATAAACTAGCAGGTAAGATTGCAAAGAAAAGTAGTTTTACTATGAAGCTTGCATTAGAAGCATTAACTTATGCGAAGGATGCAAACTTTACTGCAGGTTTAGAGAAAGAAGCAGAGCTCTTTGGTGCTGCTGGAGAGTCTCATGATAGTAAAGAAGGTATCCAAGCATTTATTGAAAAACGTAAGCCAGAATTCAAAAATAAATAAGTTAACTATTTTAGGGAGGGACTATAATGAATATTTTCGTAATTATGAAACGCACCTTTGATACAGAAGAGAAAATCAATGTCAGTGGTGGACAAATTGATGACAGCGGAGCTGAATTCATCATCAACCCATACGATGAGTATGCAATTGAAGAAGCGATCGTTCTTCGTGACGAGCACGGTGGAGAAGTAACTGTTGTAACAGTAGGAACAGAAGATTCTGAGAAAGAACTTCGTACAGCTCTAGCAATGGGTGCTGATAAAGCAGTTCTAATTGATAGTGAAGACGTTGAAGAAACTGACCAATTCACAACTGCTACTTTACTAGCAACATATTTAAAAGACCAAGAGGTTGATATTATCTTAGGAGGAAACGTAGCGGTAGACGGTGGTTCTGGACAAGTTGGACCTCGTGTTGCTGAAATGCTAGGTATGCCTTCAGTAACTACAATCACGAAGTTAACTGTAGATGGAAATACAGCTACTATCGTACGTGATGTTGAAGGTGATGAGGAAACGGTTGAAGTTTCATTACCAGTACTTGTAACAGCTACACAAGGCTTAAACGAGCCTCGCTACCCATCTCTTCCAGGAATTATGAAAGCGAAGAAGAAGCCATTAGAAACACTTGATTTAGATGACCTAGATTTAGAAGAAGAAGATGTAGAAGCAAAAACAAAAACGGTAGAAATCTTCCTACCACCACAAAAACAAGCAGGTAAAATTCTTGAAGGCGAAACAGATGCTCAAGTAAAAGAACTTGTTTCATTATTAAAGTCTGAAGCGAAAGTCATATAATTGGGGGGATCAACATGGCAAAGAAAGTACTAGTTTTAGGTGAAATTCGTGAAGGTGAACTTCGTAATGTTTCGTTTGAAGCAGTTGCAGCTGCTAAACTAATCGCAGACGGTGGAGAAGTAGTTGCTGCGTTATTAGGTGAATCAGTAGGCGATCTAGCAAACGCTATGATCCATGCTGGTGCTGATCGTGTAGTTAAAGTTGAACATGCTGACTTAAAAGCATATACAACAGATGCTTACCAACAAGCTATTCTACAAGTTATGGATGTTGAACAACCAGAAGGCGTTGTTATGGGACATACTTCAATAGGTAAAGACGTGTCTCCTCGTATTGCTGCAAAATTAAACGCTGGTTTAGTTTCTGACGTAGTCAATGTTGAAGTTGACGGTGGCGATGCTGTATTCACTCGTCCAATCTACTCAGGTAAGGCATTTGAGAAGAAGCAAGTTGAAGAAGGAACTGTTTTAGTAACAATTCGTCCGAATAACATTACTCCATTAGAGAAGGACGAGTCTCGTTCTGGAGATGTTGGAAGTGTTTCTGTAGAAATTAAAGACCTTCGTACAATTGTTAAAGAAGTTGTACGTAAAGCAACTGGTGGAGTCGATCTTTCAGAAGCGAAGATCATCGTTTCTGGTGGACGTGGAGTAAAAAGTGCTGACGGTTTCAAACCGCTTCAAGAACTTGCAGACGTATTAGGTGCTGCAGTAGGTGCATCTCGTGGTGCGTGTGATGCAGAATATTGCGATTACGCATTACAAATTGGTCAAACAGGTAAAGTCGTAACTCCAGACCTTTACTTTGCATTTGGTATCTCAGGGGCAATCCAGCACTTAGCGGGTATGTCTAACTCTAAAGTTATCGTTGCAGTTAACAAAGATCCAGAAGCTCCGATCTTTGAAGTAGCGGATTACGGTATCGTTGGCGACTTATTCGATGTTGTTCCTCTATTAACTGAAGAACTTAAAAAAGTAGTTGTATCTTAATATGTATACGAAAAAACCGCTTCTATAATGAAGCGGTTTTTTTTAACAATCTTTTCTAAAGGTATGTTTACGTAAATACACGTTGTTGAAGTACGTGTGCATTTTTGATCGTTCTACACAATCAGTATAAAATGCAGGAATATAATAAATTACACTAAAATAACAAGAATATACATAAAACTGCGTTATTTTAAATTGGAAAGGGTATCATACATGTGTGAGCAACAATATAGCAATCATTATACCGTAATGGTATAATGCATTTGTAGAAAAAGTTGGATTATAAGGAGGATTTTAATAATGGCAATTGTAAACGCAACTGATCAAAACTTTGCAACTGAAACTGGAGAAGGTGTAGTATTAGCGGACTTTTGGGCTCCGTGGTGCGGACCTTGTAAAATGATCGCTCCTGTTTTAACAGAACTTGATGAAGAAATGGGCGACAAAGTGAAGATTGTTAAATTAGACGTTGATGAAAACCAAGAAACAGCTGGGAAATTCGGTGTAATGAGTATTCCTACATTAATGGTATTCAAAAACGGTGAGAAAGTTGACCAAGTGGTTGGTTTCCAACCAAAAGAAGCATTAGTTGAGCTATTAAATAAACATCTTTAATAGATAAGTTTGTAATTGACTCCGTTCATGACGGGGTCTTTTATTTTTTATAACTACTACCAGTGGTTATTTAAAATGGCTATTGGGCTTTAACCGAACGAGGATTGATTAGTTCCCAGCACTTGGCATCGAGTTAAGAGTACACTTTTTATGTGCAGTATGAAATTAGAGCACTCACAGGCCCTTATTTCAATCAAATACTGCTGTTTTTCATAATTAGAGCACTCAAATACCCTTATTTACAAGTTTTCATAGAAAATATCAGTGATTTTAAGCAAATAAGGTCCTCTCAGTCCCCTAAAAAAACAGAAACACAGGATGAGCTGCTTCACTGCACAAGAGTCTAGCGCAGGGGAATAGCCCTACTAGAGTGCATTCTCTCACCGTACATTTAGCACTTGCCACATTTGTCAGTTTTTAAAAGATTGTACCTTTTAGTTGCAAATTTCCTTTCTTTTGAGAACAATAGAGAGGAGGGAGGAAAATGTATGTCTACTCTGAAAGAAAAATTAGCAGTACTTCCTGATCAACCAGGTTGTTACTTGATGAAAGATCGGCAAGGAACGATCATCTATGTAGGAAAAGCTAAAATACTAAAAAATCGAGTACGGTCCTATTTTACTGGAACACACGATGCGAAAACACAAAGACTTGTCAGCGAAATAGCCGACTTCGAATATATTATTACATCTTCAAATCTTGAAGCACTCATATTAGAGATGAATTTAATTAAAAAGCATGACCCGAAATACAATGTCATGCTAAAAGATGATAAATCGTATCCGTTTTTGAAAATCACATCAGAAGAACATCCGCGCTTGATTACAACACGTAATGTAAAAAAAGACGGTGGAAAGTATTTTGGTCCTTATCCAAACGCAGGAGCAGCAACTGAAACGAAAAAGCTGCTCGATCGACTTTATCCATTAAGAAAATGCAATACCTTGCCTGACCGTGTCTGCCTATATTATCACATTGGTCAGTGTTTAGCTCCATGTGTTCAAGAAGTAACTAAAGAGCAAAACCAAGAGATGGTACAGGAAATTACGAAATTTTTAAAGTATGGGCATGAAGAAGTGAAAAATCAATTACTAGATAAAATGAATAAAGCAGCAGAAGACTTGAATTTTGAGCGTGCTAAAGAATTAAGAGATTTAATTCAGCAAATGCAAACGATCATGGAGAAACAAAAAATGTCAATTAACGACAGAATCGACCGCGATGTGTTTGCTTATGCCTACGATAAAGGCTGGATGTGTGTTCAAGTGTTTTTTGTGAGACAAGGAAAGTTGATAGAGAGGGATGTTTCAATTTTTCCATTCTATCAAGAGCCGCTTGACGATGTCTTAACGTTTATTGGTCAGTTTTATTTAAAAAAAGAACATGTTAAACCGTCAGAAATTTTAGTGCCTGAAGAAATCGAGGCCGATTTAGTGGAGCAACTGTTGTCGGTAAAAGTCCAACAACCGAAAAGAGGTAATAAGAAAGACCTTCTGAACCTAGCTCAAAAGAATGCAGAAGCAGCATTAAAAGAGAAATTTGCAATTATTGAACGAAATGAAGAACGGACGATAAAGGCGGTTGAAAATTTAGGGAAAGCATTAGGTATTTCTACACCATACCGGATTGAGGCATTTGATAACTCGAACATTCAAGGAACTGATCCAGTGTCAGCAATGATTTCATTTATAGATGGGAAGCCTAGTAAAAAGGACTACCGAAAGTATAAAGTAAAAGATGTTGAAGGCCCTGATGATTACGCTTCGATGCGAGAGGTCGTTTACCGCCGTTATTCAAGGCTGTTAAAAGAAAATGGTCCATTTCCAGATCTAATTGTTATCGATGGAGGAAAAGGACAAATTGCAGCCGCTCAAAGCGTCCTAGAGGATCAGCTCGGTCTCACAATTCCTGTATGTGGTTTAGCTAAAGATGAAAAGCACCGTACATCTCAACTTCTCATGGGAGATCCACCTGAAGTAGTACCATTACAAAGAGACAGTCATGAATTTTATTTATTGCAAAGGATTCAAGATGAAGTTCATCGGTTTGCGATCACTTTTCACAGGCAGGCACGAAGCAAAACGATGTTTTCTTCTATTTTAGATGACATTGATGGAGTAGGAGAAAAGAGACGACGGAAACTTCTTAAACATTTTGGTTCGATAAAAAAAATGAAAGAAGCAAACATCGAAGACTTTAAAAAGATTGCTATTCCAGAAAAAGTGGCAGCAGAAATCATACGTGTATTAAATAGTAATGAAGATAAAAAGTAATTGTCAGTATCACGATGTTCTGTTAAAATGAAAACAACTTAATATACCGAACTTCTAATTTGAAGTGGTGGTAGAGGAGCGAAAACCAAGAGTAGGCAAAGTGAGGAAGATGGGTTCCATAGACATTTGCTGAAAGGGGAATTCGCCGAAGCGTTAAGAGTCTCATCTCTCTTATTGCTGGACTTGTATTGAATAGGTACAAGGCTGTCACGCAACCAACCCAAAAGTTGTGTGGAGAACTATCTCACGGAGCAAGGGAACATCTATTACCTTTTTTGGTATTCCAAGCAACAGTGAGGACTCTTCCTTTCTGTTGCTTTTTTTGTTTTCTTTCTCAGTTACAAATCTATATTCAAAAAGCAGGACAAAAAGCGGACTTTTTGAATGTCTTTTCAAGAAAGGATGAAATCATAGTGGCGATCATAGTACAAAAATACGGCGGGACGTCTGTAGGGACAGTCGAAAGAATTGAACACGTTGCAGGACGAGTTGCTAAAACAGTAGCACAAGGACATGAAGTAGTTGTTGTCGTTTCAGCAATGGGGAAAACAACAGACCAACTCGTTAAACTAGCAAGTGAAATATCGGATAAACCGAGCAAACGTGAAATGGATATGCTTCTTACAACCGGTGAGCAAGTGACGATTTCTTTACTTGCTATGGCACTTCAAAAGAAAGGCCTCGGTGCGACATCTTACACAGGATGGCAAGCAGGTATCGTGACAGAAGACAGTCATAGTAATGCAAGAATACTGGATATACAAACGGAAAAAATTCAAGCGCAGTTATCTTTAGGCAATGTTGTGATTGTAGCAGGGTTTCAAGGTGCGTCACAAGACGGCGAAATTACAACGCTAGGTAGAGGCGGTTCCGATACGACTGCTGTTGCGTTAGCAGCTGCATTAAAAGCAGAGCGATGCGATATTTATACAGATGTTACAGGAGTGTATACGACAGATCCACGGTTCATAAGCGGAGCGAGAAAGCTGCATTCGATTTCTTATGATGAAATGTTAGAAATGGCCAATTTAGGAGCAGGGGTTTTACATCCTAGAGCTGTGGAGTTTGCAAAAAATTATCAAGTGAAATTAATGGTTGCCTCAAGTATGGTTGAGGAAGTAGGTACGTTAATTGAGGAGGACGTTTCAATGGAACAAAATTTAATTGTACGCGGGATTGCATTTGAAAATGATGTAACGAAAATCACTGTTTCAGGGTTGCCCAACCTAATCGAAACGCTGTCAAATGTATTTAGCATATTATCAGAACACGGTATTAATGTAGATATTATTATACAAAACCAAACTGCTGAAGAAAAAACAAGCATTTCTTTTTCAACAAGCCGTTCTTCATTAGATGAGGCGTTGGCTGTATTAAACAACCATAAAGAGGAACTGCAGTTTACAGAATTAACACATGAAGGTGATCTTGCAAAAGTATCCATTATCGGATCCGGAATGATATCTAATCCGGGGGTTGCAGCGCAAATGTTCAAAATTCTAGCTGAAAATGACATTCTAATTAAGATGGTTAGTACATCAGAAATTAAGGTTTCAGCCTTAGTTGAAGAAGAAATTATGGTTCCTGCTGTGGAAGCACTCCATAGAGCGTTTCAATTAGAAGAGCAAGAAGTAACTGTATAAACGATTTCCTTATAAAGAGTCCCCACTTTTGATCGTCTTTATGACAGAAAGTGGGGACTTTTAATAGTGCTTATTTTTTTGCGGACTGAGAGGCCCTTATTTTAGCGAAATCCGCATGTTTGGATATTTCCCGGACTCACAGGCCCCTATCTAATCAAAATCACTGATAAAAATCACAAATAGTAGTAAATAAGGGCCTCTGAGTCCTCTAAACTAAAAATTACTACATTTTCAACACGAATAAGGGCCTGTGAGTCCGCTAAACTAAATTTCGAAACGCAACACTCGAAACAACTTAAAGGCTCACCTTTAACACGACGTCAAACGGCCGCTGCGCCTTTCTTATATGGGGTCCTTCAAATCCCATTTTAACGTGATAAGTACTTTGTCTTTTTTTTCTTGAACAATCGCTTCTGTCATATGTTTCTTCTGGTTTTCAATTTGCTCTGCTAAAAAGCCAGCTTCTAGTTGGTAAGTTACAGGCACTTTCTCACGGTGAAATGGCGAAATTAGTTCTAAAATGAGCTCATCTTTTTTTTCTTTGGTGAGAGTCAATTCTCCCCAACCAACTGTAGAAAAGAACTCAATAATATCGTCCAGACTTTCTTTTGGATACTGTCGTGCAATACCTTTCCCAGCCCAATATAAGATATTTTCATGATCTTTACCTAATAAATCAGACATGAGAACATTTCGAATTAAATGGTGTCCAAATAGAGGAATCACCTGTTCACTTTTTAGTAAAGTTTGCTCAGTTTTCTTCATCTATGTAACTCCTCTCTTATTATTTATTATAATCACACATTTTGTTTTTCTCTATGTTCAATTTGATGGATTTTAAATTTACTTTATAAAATTAATCATGTATACTATACCGCGAACGAAGCGGAGGTAAATTTATGAAATTAGCGCTGAATCAGTTTCTAACACCTTTTCGAATTATTTTATTATCGTATGTTATTGCAATGATGCTGTTCAGTATCCTTTTGTATCTTCCCATATCTCATCAGGAAGGTGTGAATCTTAAATTTTCAGAGGCATTGTTTACTTCTGTTAGCGCAGTTAGTGTAACAGGGTTAACCGTCGTAAATGTCTCAGAAACATACAGTTATTTTGGAATTTTTTTCTTAGCGTTAGCGATCCAATTAGGTGGCATAGGGATCATGACATTAGGAACGTTTGTATGGATGTTATTTGGGAAAAAAATTATCTTATCTCAACGTATGCTCATCATGGTGGATCAAAACCAAAATACATTTTCGGGTCTTGTGAATTTAATGAGAGGTATCTTATTTGTAGCCTTAATCATTGAGGTAATTGGAGCCCTTATTCTAGGTACATATTATATACGTTATTTTGATACGGTTGGGGAAGCGTATTATCAAGGAGCCTTTGCGGCATTAAGTGCATTTACAAATGCCGGTTTTGATATTACAGGTCAGTCTCTCATCCCATTTGCAAATGACTACTATGTTCAACTAGTTGTTATCTTATTAATATTTGCTGGTGCCATCGGCTTCCCAGTTTTATTAGAAGTCAGAGAATATTTCTCAAAAGAGAACCCTAATTTTAAATTTAGTTTATTTACGAAAATTACAACAACGACGTACTTTGCGGTGTTTATTATTGGAGTAATTGGGATCTGGTTGCTTGAGTTAGGCCATTTTTATGAAGGGCTGGCATGGCATCAGCAATTATTTTATTCTTTATTTAACTCAGCAACGTCACGTAGTGGTGGTTTAGCGACAATGGATGTGTCAGAATTAAGCATAGCTACATTATTATTTATTTCTGGTCTTATGATCATAGGGGCAAGTCCTTCTTCTGTAGGTGGTGGAATTCGTACTACGACTCTTGCCGTTATGTTCTTAACGATTTGGAGCTTCGCATTAGGTAAATCGGATGTTAAAGTATTTGGCAGGGAAATTCATCCTGAAGATCGTCAGAAAGCCTTTATTGTATTAAGTGTATTTATACTGTTGTTATTTAGTGCGGTCATTCTGATCTCAGCATTTGAAGGCGGAAAAGTCCCGTTAATGGCTATTATTTTTGAAACAGCTTCGGCTTTCGGAACGTGTGGGCTTTCGATGGGGATAACAGCTGACTTAAATTTTGCCAGTCAATTTATATTAATGATTTTAATGTTTATTGGTAGGGTAGGTTTAGTAGCATTCTTATTCTCTATTCGACGTAAGGAAACAAAAAGTCATTATAAATATCCAACTGAGCGAATTATTATTGGATAATAGAATGAGGTTAGCATTTTGAAACAGAAAGCTTTACCTGTTATTTAAGAGAGTATAGAGCCTGGCATTTGCTTGGCTCTTTTTAATACTCTGCTTTAACATTAGAAGTTTCCATAACTTAGTAGGCTAAGAAATTTAAGACTATTTTCTTATTTTTCATTACAATCGGCTCAAAATATGAGAAAATAATAAAAGAAACTCGTATAATTCATGATGAACGATGTGTGTTTTCTACTAAATTATCTTTTTTTACCCTATATTCTAGTTAACTCAAGGTTATATTTGAATTTTTTGAATATATCCTGTATACGTTTTCTTGACGATATAAGTCGATGGGAGTAAAATAAATTTGTCGCAATATATTCACAGAAACTTTACTAAAGTTTCATATTTTATCTTATTAATGCTTTACGAAAACAAAGTAGGGAGGTACAGCATTATAAGCGAAAAGAAAAGAGATAACTAGAGGACAAGATGTTAAAAGTCAAAAAAATTTGTGGGGGGACATTTGTATGGCTGGAAATCGAGAGTTTATGAATCGGAAGCTACACTCTTTATTGGGTGTCATTCCAGTTGGATTATTCTTAGTTCAACACTTAGTTATTAATTATTTTGCTACTAGAGGTGCTAGTGCTTTCAACCAAGCATCTCATTTTATGGAAAATCTTCCATTTCGTTATTTTTTAGAGATTTTTATAATCTTTATTCCATTACTATATCATGCAATTTATGGTCTTTATATTGCTTTCCAAGCAAGAAATAATGTAAGTCATTACGGTTTTTTCCGTAACTGGATGTTCGTTTTACAACGTGTCACAGGTATAATTACATTAATTTTCGTAGTATGGCATGTTTATGAGACTCGTATTCAAGCAGCTTTCGGAGCTGAAGTTAACTATAATATGATGGCTGACATTTTAAGTAGTCCATTTATGCTAGTGTTCTACTTTGTTGGTGTTATCGCTACAATTTTCCACTTTGCGAATGGATTATGGTCATTTGCAGTTTCTTGGGGTATTACAGTTACTCCTCGTTCGCAAGTTATCTCAACTTATGTAACTATCGGTATTTTTGTAGCCCTTACTTGGGTAGGTGTTCGTGCAATCTTAGCATTTATTAATCCAGAACTAGCAAACATTTAAGGAGTGAGTGATTATGAGTAAAGGTAGAGTTATTGTTGTCGGTGGTGGCTTAGCCGGATTAATGGCAACTATTAAAGCTGCAGAAGCAGGCGTACCAGTCGATTTATTTTCATTAGTTCCAGTAAAACGTTCTCACTCAGTATGTGCGCAAGGTGGAATTAATGGTGCTGTTAATACAAAAGGTGAGGGTGACTCACCGTGGGAACATTTTGATGATACAGTTTACGGTGGAGACTTCTTAGCAAACCAACCTCCTGTAAAAGCAATGTGTGATGCGGCTCCTGGAATTATTCACTTAATGGACCGTATGGGTGTAATGTTTAACCGTACACCAGAAGGATTACTAGATTTCCGTCGTTTTGGTGGGACACAACATCACCGTACAGCGTTCTCAGGTGCAACGACTGGCCAACAGTTACTATATGCACTAGATGAGCAAGTACGTCGTTGGGAAGTTGCTGGTCTCGTTACTAAATATGAAGGCTGGGAATTCTTATCTGCTATTAAGGATGACGAAGGCGTCTGTCGCGGGATTACTGCACAAGACTTAAAGACGATGGAAATCCATCATTTTGCAGCTGATGCAGTAATTATGGCTACTGGTGGTCCTGGTATTATCTTTGGTAAATCTACAAACTCAGTGATTAACACTGGATATGCTGCTGCTTCTCTATATGAGCAAGGAGTATATTATGCAAATGGTGAGTTTATCCAAATCCACCCAACAGCAATCCCAGGGGATGACAAACTTCGTTTAATGAGTGAGTCTGCACGTGGAGAAGGTGGACGTGTTTGGACATATAAAGATGGTAAACCATGGTATTTCCTAGAAGAGAAATATCCTGCATACGGTAACCTAGTACCACGTGATATTGCAACTCGTGAAATCTTTGATGTTTGTGTTGAGCAAAAACTAGGTATTAATGGTGAAAACATGGTATATCTAGATCTTTCTCATAAAGATCCAAAGGAACTTGATATTAAACTTGGTGGTATCATTGAAATTTATGAAAAATTCATGGGAGACGACCCTCGTAAAGTCCCAATGAAAATTTTCCCGGCGGTTCACTATTCAATGGGTGGTATGTGGGTTGACTACAACCAAATGACAAATATTCCGGGTCTATTTGCAGCGGGTGAGTGTGATTATTCACAACATGGTGCCAACCGTTTAGGTGCTAACTCATTATTATCAGCTATTTATGGTGGTATGGTTGCAGGACCTAATGCAGTTGAGTATATCAAAGGATTAGAAAAGTCTACTGACGCTGTTTCTTCAAGTGTATTTGAAGATGAGAAGAAGAAAGAACAAGAGCGCTACGATAACATTCTAAAAATGGATGGTAAAGAAAATGCGTATGTTCTTCATAAAGAGCTTGGTGAGTGGATGACTGACAATGTTACAGTTGTTCGTCATAATGACAAGTTATTAAAAACAGATGAGAAGATCCAAGAATTAATGGAACGTTACAACAACATTAATATTGTTGATACTGCGAAGTGGAGCAACCAAGGTGCTTCATTTACACGTCAATTAAAAGGTATGTTAAACCTAGGCCGTGTAATTACACTAGGTGCTTACAACCGTAACGAAAGTCGTGGAGCGCACTATAAACCTGAGTTTCCAGAGCGTAATGACGAAGAGTTCATGAAAACAACAATGGCAAAATATAATGCTTCTACTGGTAACCCTGAATTCCATTACGAAGATATTGACGTTTCTTTAATTCCACCTCGTAAACGTGACTATACGTCAAAAAAACAAGGAGCTGCTAAATCATGAGTGAAAACAAATCAGTAAAATTTATCGTAACTCGTCAAGAAGATCCTAACAGCGCCCCTTATAAAGAGGAATTTGAAGTTCCATATCGTCCAAATATGAACGTTATTTCGGCTCTTATGGAAATTCGTCGTAATCCAGTAAATTCAAAAGGGGAAAATACGACACCAGTAAACTGGGAAATGAACTGTTTGGAAGAAGTTTGTGGAGCATGTTCAATGGTAATTAACGGAAAGCCACGCCAATCTTGTACAGCTCTTGTTGATCAACTCGAACAACCGATTCGTGTGGAGCCGATGAAAACATTTCCTATTGTTCGTGACTTAGTGATTGATCGTAGTCGTATGTTCGATTCACTTAAGAAAGTAAAAGCATGGATCCCAATCGATGGTACTTATGATTTAGGTCCTGGACCACGTATGCCAGAAACAAAACGTCAATGGGCATATGAACTTTCGAAATGTATGACTTGTGGTGTATGTTTAGAGTCTTGTCCGAATGTAAATAGTAAATCAGATTTCATCGGACCTGCACCATTATCTCAAGTTCGATTATTCAATGCTCACCCAACAGGGGAAATGAACAAAGAAGAGCGATTAGAAACAATTATGGGAGATGGAGGACTTGCAAACTGCGGGAACTCACAAAACTGTGTTCAGTCTTGTCCAAAAGGTATTCCATTAACGACTTCTATCGCAGCACTTAATCGTTCAACAACGATCCAATCATTCAAAAACTTCTTCGGAAGCTACTAATAACAATAAAAGGCTCTCCTTTCGGGAGGGCCTTTTTTGTTCGCCCAGCATGGGCGAACTCTAACGGGTGAAAGTCCCGAGTACGACCTTGTAGCGGTAAGTACATAGCCAAAAGCAAGGGTGTCCATGGTGACGTGGAATCTGAAGGAAGCTCGAG
>NZ_JBLWFS010000045.1:0-17811 GCF_048323755.1 Alkalihalobacterium sp. APHAB7 | reverse complement strand
CCTCGAGCTTCCTTCAGATTCCACGTCACCATGGACACCCTTGCTTTTGGCTATGTACTTACCGCTACAAGGTCGTACTCGGGACTTTCACCCGTTAGAGTTCGCCCATGCTGGGCGAACAAAAAAACACCCATCCCAAAAAAGGGACGAGTGTTAGTCTCGTGGTTCCACCCTTGTTTCCATAATTGCAAAAATCAATCAATAGCACTATCCACCTATGGCCATACATAAGCGTGCAATTATAGCTCAATTCTACAGAATAACGGTCTGGAGCCGTTAGCAGATACTGTAATTTCCCTGCTAATGTTCAAAGGTGGTAAGTCAACATTCCGTGTTAGGTAGTTCTCAGCAATTCTACCTTCTCTGGAAACCGTAAACGAAGACTCATGTCCTTATCATTACATCACACATCATTAAGTTTGATATGTATGTAATTATATGAATTGCTTAGGAGAAAATCAAGTTTTCGTTTAAAATAATATGAATCTTTTACGTTACTCGATGAAATACACCTAAGGGATAAATGACAGCTCTTTCTTGAAAAATCGTTTGTAGTGTATAAATAATTCCTTGATCTACGTCATCGGTATAAATATGGAGTGTTTCTGGGTTAATACTAACGAGTGGTGAAACAACCATCTCGTCGATGTCTAAATCTCCTTCAAAAACTAATGCTTCTTCAAGAAAAAGTTCTTTTTCTTCTCTACTAATCCCTTTAAATGAACCATCGTAAAAAGAAAATTCACCATCATATACAAGATGAAGCTCTTTCATTTTCTTTGGAGCAGTTTTTAGGAAGTAGCGAAGGCTTTCCACAATATTTTGATATTCTTGTTCTAGTAAGTATTCATCTATGGCAATTTCAACACAGTCAATTAAAATTTCACCATAATCTTTCAAACGAAATATTAAAAATGGTTCATAGTAAAATGTAGTATGTTTGTCAATGCCTTTTGCAAAGGCTTCATATAAATAATTTTCACGCTCATAAAAACAATGAATAGCCGGTATATCTTCTCGATCTCCGTTGATGATTTCGCAAGCTATACTTAGTATTTGCTCTTGCTCTTCGGGGTCATTAAAATAAAACATTTGATCAATAATTTCTAGCAGCCAATCTTCTTCCTTCGTTTCGATTACATGTTGAGCAAGAACAGATGCTAACAAAGGATGAAATGAATCATAGAAGTTGATTTCATCGTCTTCATATTGGATGTAGATCGTCGTATCTTCTTCCCCCTCCTCTATGTCTAACGTTACTTGCAAACCTAACTGAGTATATTTAGACATATACCGGGTAAGTTGATTATAGACTTGCTGGCAATCTTGCTGAGATTCAAATTGAATAGCAATCAATGGTAAATCCCCCTTAACCGATGAATTAACAATTTATTATACCGTTTCCCGGTTGTAAGCCTTCGTGCATGACAAATCATTCTAATTCATTCCTATGACAAGCTATAAAAAAAAGAACTAAAAAATACGCTTATTTGTTATAAAAACAAATAAGCGTACTATAAATGTTGAGTTCTCTAACTGTCATAACTACTAACAATCATTTGTGCTAAAGATTTATAAAACTCTTTGGATTCATCATCAAATAAATCGTCATCATGTTCAGTTAAATCAATTAAACAATGATCGCATTCAAAGGTCGCATACGTTCGATGCCCATCCGTCTTCAATGGAACATTCTCCTCCTTTCAACTTATTGTTAGTATAATTCTCTTAGTAAAAATAAGTATTCTAAAAATAATGGAAAATATAGCACTCATTTCTTTGAGTTGTCTATGTCTTATTTTGTAATTGCATACGCCTCGGGCATTTTAGATACAGTAAGGTTAAGACGATGTAGATGTTTTCGTATCCCACAACGTTCCCACGTTTTAAAAATTGGTACTTTTAGTACCTCCTTCGGATAAAAGATCCCAATGTTTGTTAATTCTTCAAAGGTTAGTCCTTGCCGAGCATAATAATCGATCATTTCATCCCGCTTGTCAATTACTTCTAAAAATCGCTGCATTTCTACTTGGAATTCTTGTTTGGAAAATATGCCTTTTTGGTGTCCTGTTATAAAGGTATTCGCATCAAGAGTCAGCAGGCGCTTTCCAGACTGAATAAAGTCCTCAATACTTCCATCCGTACCGTTATACCACGGACCAAATGTCGTCATGTCATAATCACCAACATAGACTACACCCAAATCCGGGAAGTAGGGAGAAGATAAGCCCGCTGTATGCCCTGGTGTGTGTAATAGCACCGTCTTAATCCCACCAAAGCTATATTCTACTTCATATTTATACGTTCCTGAAATTTGCTGTAAATTGTTTACCCATTCCTGAGGCAGTTGTTTTTTCCACTGCTCAATTCCAGCCTCTCCCCATTCTTCATATATCCCATTAGCTTTTGCAATCCCTTCAATTGATCTTGCTGTGTCAAACTCGAGTGGATTTATCCACTTTTCGGCCTTTGGGAAAAGATGATTATACTGAGTATGATCTGGATGATAGTGGGTATTTAATATTAATTCAATACCAAACTGGTCATTAACCTCTAAAAGAGTTTTAGGATCTGCTCCACAATCGATTAACACTTTTTCAGGACAATCAATAAATATATTTCTAGAATAAGGTACTTTACTGTTATTTTGGCCTTCTATGATCAGCAGTGGCCCAATACGCTTCATTTCTTTCACCTCTTAGAGTGTTATTATTTCTATTACAAAAAAACGCAATCATTTACTTGAAAGTCGCACTCGCATTTTGAATGAATATTCATTCATTATATCATATTATTTTGAAATTTTTAACTAATCTGTTTTCATTATTAAAAAGGGAGATGACCTTTTAAGGCCATCTCCTCTGATCATTGATTTCAATTAGTTTTGCATAACAAAATCTTTTGCTGTTTTTTCGTCGTTATCAAATACGCGTAAAGTCTTATATTTTGTATTACGTTGCGCTGGAATTTTACCCGCTTCTCGTATTAATTGCAAAATCTGATTTGTATTTACTTTATGGGTTGTCCCCGCAGCAGATACAACATTTTCTTCCATCATCGTACTGCCGAAGTCGTTACAACCGTAAGATAACGATTGTTTTCCTACTTCAGGCCCCATCGTCACCCAAGACGACTGGAAGTTCGCAATATTATCTAAGAAGATACGAGAGATTGCGACATTTTTTAAATACCCTCGTGGTGAAATTTTTTCACCTTTTAGGTTGGTGTTATCGGGTTGGAATGTCCAAGAAATAAACGCAAGGAAACAATCTGCTTCATCTTGTGCATCACGGACTCGTTGAAGGTGAAGTGCACGTTCTTCAATCGTTTCACCTAAACCAATAACCATTGTGGCTGTACCGTGCATGCCCACTTTCTTAACGGTTTTCATACAATCGATCCACTCTTGCCACGTATCTTTTATTCGACTTACCCGTCTGCGAGTCTCTTCAGTTAAAATCTCAGCACCGCCACCCGGCACGGAATCTAATCCCGCTTCTTTTAGTTGAATTAGAACTTCTTCTAAAGACAAGCCGGAGACTTCAGCCATTTTGTAAATTTCAGCAGGTGAAAAAGAGTGCATCGTAATATCAAAGCGCTCTTTTATCTTTTTTAATAAATCTGTGTAATATGAAAATGGCAGATCTGGATTCGTTCCACCTTGCATTAAGATTTCAGTTCCACCAACATCAACAGTTTCTTGAATTTTCTTGAATACTTCTTCATCTTCAAGAACATAGCCTTCTGCATGCCCTGGTGGTCTGTAAAATGCACAAAAGCGACAATACGTATCACAGAAATTTGTATAGTTCACGTTCCTACCGATAACAAAAGTTGTCACTGGTTCTGGGTGCCATTTTTTCATAATCGTATTTGCTGCCTCACCCATTTTTTCTACTTCATCACTTTTATAGAGCTCGATGCAGTCTTCTAATGAAATTCGTTCCCCGTTCACTGCACGCTCGAGAATGTGGTCAATGCTCATCTGATTCATTACCCCCAACTTTATCAACTAGTATTATACTATCATAGATTATAAAAAATTGCCCATTCTAAAGAAAAGCGGAAGCGCCCGTTTTGCGACGTACGGACTGGAGCACACCGTATGAGATAAAGGAAACACGGTGATCGTTAGTGAGCCGATGTTGACTTATCGCAAGGAGGTGAGCGAAGTCTCGCTAGTCGCTGGGCGCTGGAGCTAGACACCTTCGAATTTATACTTTATCTCTCAAAAAAGACTAATTCCGCTCTCTTCGATTCGAGCCATCAACATAAACCGGTCTAGTATAATGACGTATTCTCTCCATAATTCGTTTCGCTTTTAACTGTTCAAACCCGCCACGATCCGAGTATGATAAGTGTTCTTCTAATTCTTCATAATCGAAATTTGATGTGAATAAAGTTGGGAGCTTTTCTAGCATTCGATATTGGAGGATAACGCCTAAAACATCATCGCGTATCCAACTGGACAAACTTTCCGCACCGATATCATCTAAAATAAGCACTTTGGCATTTTTTACTCGTTCTAGCTTTGTATTCAATGTCCCGTCACCAATAGATTGCTTCATTTCCCTAAAGAAATCCGGAGTATAAACGAGCATCGTTTCAATCCCTCGGTCTGCTAACGCGTTTGCCACAGCACCCATAATATACGTTTTACCGACACCAAATTTCCCATATAAATATAAACCCATGGAATGGTTGCCTGGATCAGCTTCCATGACAAATTCTAATGCAGCAGCAGTCGCTGCCATGCGCAATTCTTCTTTTTGATCAATATTTTCAAACCTTGCTTCAAGAATATCTTTAGGTATATATAAACTTTTTATAAGTGATTGTTGTTTCTGTTGTCGATCTTTTCTAAGTTTGGTTTCACAAATCTCAAAGCGAATATCAACATAACTTCTTTCTATCGCTAGGCGAGGTTTGTACCCTTGCATTAAGTTAGAACATTTTTCAAGTCCTGGACAGTTATTACACGTATTCAGCTCTTTTCGATATTGATCTAACTTTGGCAAACTTTTTTCGAGCATTTCAAGGGAGACTTGAGGGTTTGCTTGGATAAATTCATTAATAATAGGATCGGTAAAGATCTCATGCTTCATCTTCTCGTATTGCTTTAAAAACTTTTCCCCGCTCATCATTTTTTGAAGGGAGGATTGAATGGATTCCATCTAATCTTCCTCCTTTAGCACTTTATTTTGCTTTAATTGCTCCATCATTTTCTTGATTTTTTCTTTTTCCTGAGCTAATTTAGGGTCTTGGTTATTATTATTATCTGAAGGCGTCGCTGAAGACTTTTCTTCTTGTTCTTTCAATAGCCATTTCGGTAATTTATCTTTACGTACAGAAGATTTTTTCGGTCGCCCTTTTTCCACTTTACCAACTGGAGAGTCATTTTTACTTTGTTGGTACGCTGTATTTTTTTGATACTCGATTCTGGCTAATTCCATTGCTTCTTTTACAGTTTTAATATTTTTTCTGGACCAGTGCCCAGCAATTTTATCAATTAAAGCCTTTGTTAGCTTCATATCATTGCGAATTAAAACTGAATCAATCAGTACGTTCACAACACCAGGCATTAGCTGATAATCGAGAAGTAAACTTTCAATGATTTTCACATCAGCTAAAGGAACTTTGGCACCATCTGATCGGCTTTCAAGTAAATCGAGTGGCGATGTGGTTTCATACAGTGATATCATTTTTTCCTCTTCTGTTTGTGGAACTTTCCCGCTCATTTCACGGTGTTCTAACGGATGAGTTTTTAACCCAAGGGTAGGGGGCTCATTTCCATACTCTATTTTATACCATTCTTGCGCTCGTTTTCTTAATTCCTCTACATTCAACTCATCATCATGAAGAAGCGCTTGTTGGATTAATCGGCTCATTTCTAAAGGTTCAATTCGATATACGAAAGCTAGACGTATAATGACTTTTTTTATCTCTACTGTCAGTAACTTTTTTGCATTACTAAACGTTCCTAAATCAGATTCTAACAATTGAAAGTCATAAGAGTGATCCGCAAACAACAGGTCTTGTTCTTGCCCTCTTTGTACGACTTCTTTATTAGGGTCAATTTCTAATGCTTCAATTAACTCTGATTGGTGATGAGTAGCGATTTCGGAATGCGATAAAGAAGTGAATACTTCGTCAAACGCATACGTTACTTCTTCATACCCTGCTTCATCTAATTTGTCGATTAAAAACCGCTCTCTAATTTGTCGATATTTCGTCTTCCCTAATCGATTATATAGATAAACACTTAAAACGTCATTTGTAAAAAATGCCTGTGGTGACATCGGGGGCTGAAGCTCATATAGATAAGTGGAGTAATCATCCTGTTTTTTCTTGTACGTTTTTAATAATCCAATTGCTTCTAACTTTTTTCGTTCTTGAAAAAGTTGTGGTAATGGTAGATCCATACTAATCATTAACTGTCGATGTGTAGTCTCTTCACTCCAGTAAATATCATCTTCTAACTCACTCCACAAGGTCATATACAAGCTATAAGCTACCGCACCAATTAAGGGTTGGTATAACAATATAAGTACTCTCTGATCTTGAACCGTTAATTGGTCTTTCGCTCGAATCATCAAACGGTCAACTGGCAAAAGCTCTTTCCAATGCCATTCCATTCATACCACCTATCCTTACTTCAATCTAATCTATAAAGTGAAACTTTTTCAGTGTTTCTTCATTCTCCACTGAAAATTAGTTGAACCAATCGGGTTGTTACTGGCGCTTGTCTCCCACTTAGCCTTTTTCGCTTCCTCAAAGGCTTGAAGTGGGCGTCTTAGCGCCAGTTAAACGGGATAAAAGTGAAAAAGAGCTCTCAGCAGACAGCTTAAAGCTCATTTATTTCTTAGTCGTATTTCGATCAATTAGATCTTTAAGTTCATCGATAAAAACATTAATATCCTTAAATTGACGGTAGACTGATGCAAACCGGACATAAGCAACATCATCCACACCGGCTAATATTTCCATAACCAATTCACCGACAACTCGGCTCTCCACTTCATTCAACCCTTTGCTTCGAAGCTCACGTTCAACCTTCGTCACAATTTCATTGAGCTGCTCTAAGGAAACTGGTCGTTTTTCACAAGCGCGAATAAGCCCTCTTAATATCTTTTCACGGCTAAACTCTTGTCGCGTACCATCTTTTTTTACAATAATGATTGGATGTTCTTCAACAGTCTCAAACGTTGTAAAACGATAATTGCAAGATTCACATTCTCTTCTTCTACGAATCGATTTCCCTTCATGGCTAGGTCTCGAGTCAAGAACTTTAGTTCCATTATATTCACATGCTGGACAACGCATTCAGTATCAACTCCACTTTGTCTTGCATTTGGCTTGGCGAACAAAATATACTACTTTAATAATAAATAAAAACTCGAAAAATGACAAGAAATCGTTCACAGATTGATTAGAAAAACGCTGATTTTAAGGGAATAACGTAAATTACTGTTAACAAAAACAGATAACAATACCTTTTTTGTAAAAGGCTGTTTTCGTAAACTTTGTTGCTTTTGGACCGTTTTCGAAAATAAAATAGCCTTATCAAGACAAATTCATTTGTCTGAACGGCTATTTTATTTTCAAAAGCTTCACGCATAGCGTGAAGAGCCAAGCATTCGCTTGGCTTACGGTCCAAAAGCACGGAGCAACAATCTTTGTAAAAAGAGCCTTGTAAAACTATAGACAATGTAGATCCTTATCCGTCGAATCAAAAAGAGATGGTTTCCACCACCTCTTTTTTACGCATTACAATGCTTGAACTTTCGATTTTTCAACCTTGATAGGACCCATTCCTCTTGGCACTTCAATAATTTCACTTGTTGTCGCCTGTAGTGCTTTAGATATAAAATTTGAAGCTACATTCGGGTCGATTCGATCTCCACAAGTGTAAACATCGATACTAGCGTACCCATGTTCAGGAAAGCTGTGAATCGTTAAATGTGATTCTGAAATAATTACAACTCCACTAACACCGTGTGGGGCAAATTTGTGAAATGCAACTTCACGTACTTCCGCTCCCGACTCCAATGCTGCGTCAACGAATACTCTCTCAATAAAATTCATATCATTCAACTTCTCTACGTTACATCCCCATAATTCAGCGATTACGTGACGACCCATAGTATCCATAAGTTGAATCCCCCTTTGTAAAAAAAATGTCATGCCTTCTCAAGCATGTAGGAATGTTAAGGTACCACGGGGGAAAGTTAGTCCAGAGAGGTCCTAACCCTTTGAGTAGCTAACTATTCCTGATTTGCTTATTTGAAGTTCACGTGAATTAGTATACTTGTTTTAATTTTTATTTGCAATAATAAATTAACAAGTGTTTTTCTGATCCCCTATGATTGAACCGCTTTAGATTTTGGTACCTTAAGCATGTTATCCTATACGCCAATTGAAACAAAAAATGGATACATTAATACTCGCCTGGTGGTAAGCGAAGTATCACTTTATTGTTAACCCACTTTCATTTGTATATACCCTTTTTGAAGGAAACATAACAAAGCTGACCCGGTCAATCGCAGGTCAGCCATCATTTATTCCATACTAATTAGTTGGTATTACACGTGAAGTTTTGCATCGTTTACAATCTTTTCTGCAACAAGGTTAACAAGGTCTACAACACGACAAGAGTAACCCCACTCATTATCATACCAAGCTAAAACTTTTAACTGGCGGTCTCCTAATACCATTGTCGATAAGCCATCAATGATTGAAGAATTTTCGTTACCATTAAAGTCAATCGAAACTAGCGGCTCATCAGTGTAACCTAAAATTCCTTCTAGTTCATTGTTTGCAGCATTTCTTAATACTTCATTTACTTCTTCTACCGTTACATCTTTCTTAACTTGAACAACAAAGTCAACTAAAGAAACGTTAGGTGTTGGTACTCGTAATGCCATACCGTTTAATTTTCCGTTCAGGTTTGGTAAAACTTTCGCAATTGCTTTAGCTGCTCCAGTAGACGTTGGAATAATCGATTGAGCGCATGCACGAGCTCTTCGTAAATCTTTGTGTGGATTGTCAATATTCTTTTGGTCGTTTGTATAAGAATGAACAGTTGTCATCATTCCTGTTTCAATTCCAAATGCTTCATCTATAACTTTAGCAACTGGTGCAAGACAGTTTGTTGTACAAGATGCATTTGAAATCACATCGTGCTTTTCATGAATGTAATCGGCATCATTTACACCAACAACTACTGTAACATCCTCATCTTTACCTGGTGCAGTAATTACTACTTTCTTTGCTCCAGCTTCAATGTGGTAACCAGCCGTCTCTTTTGATTTGAATTTACCCGTTGCTTCAACAACGATATCTACATTCATTTCTTTCCATGGTAATTGTTTTGGATCACGTGATTGTAAAAGCTTAACGACTTTTCCGTTTACGATTAATTCGTTATCCCCCGCTTCTACGTCCGCTTGGAATGGTCCATGGATGCTATCATATTTTATTAAATGAGCTAATGTTTCCGCTGGGTAGCTTGCATTTACCGCTACAACATCTAATTTATCGTCAAGGATTGCTTTTCGGAACACCATTCTCCCAATTCTTCCAAATCCATTAATCGCCACTTTGACCTTCATCATAATTAGATCCTCCCCATTTATATATGCTATACTAAATGTCCTCTGATATGAAATAGTATAACATATAATATGCATTACGAACTAATAATTTTATAAAAAGATAATAAATAAAAATAATTAGGCAATTCAATTAATTTAAAGGTTTTCGGCTCTTAACTAATACTTGTTAGAGCGTAGCGTGAAGAACCAAATGAAAAAACACTAGGATATTTTAGATATCTTAGTGTTTTTCCTATTCGCTCACTTTTTATAGAACGACATAAACGATTAATAAGTATAACTTAATTGTTTATAATTTGCCACTTCACTAATATTTGTCTTAATTGCTCTTCTGTACCTTCGATGGATCCATTATTATTAATGACTTCATCAGCTAACTTGGTTTTATCCTTTAACGGCATTTGTGATTGGATACGACTTAATGCTTCCTCTTTAGAAGACTGATCCCGCGCCATTAATCTCTCTAATTGAATTTGTTCTTCCACGTATACTAACAATACTTTATCGACCATATGCCGTAAATCACTTTCAAATAGTAAGGGTAAGTCATATACGACGACAGAATGACCTTCTCCAAATAATCGATCTTTCGTTTCAATCATTCTCTTTCGAATGGCAGGGTGAACGATGGAATTTAATTTCTTTCGTTCTTTTTCATCATTAAAAATGATCTCACCCAGTCGTTTTCGAGCAATTGTACCTTCCTCATTAAGCACCTGAGTGCCAAAATGAGAAACAATTTGGTTAAAAGCCTCTTCTCCAGGTTCGACAACTTCCCTTGCTATTACATCTGCATCAATAATGGGTATTCCTAATTTCGAAATGAAATGAGAAACCGTACTTTTACCACTAGAAATTCCACCTGTTAAACCAATTATCATCCTCTTTACTCCTTTATTTATTCCCGGACTTTTTGAACTACCTTTCCTATCCTGCTTCAAAAAGGAGGACAAAAAGAGCCGAGAAGATCAAGGCGGCGCCGCTTCGAGTAGCACAGTGTATGCTTTTAATACACGAGCAACGCAGAAGCAAGCCAACGCCGAGATTCGACCGCTATTTTTCCCGGACTTTTTGAACTACCTTTCCTATCCTGCTTCAAAAAGGAGGACAGAAAGAGCCGAGAAGATCAAGGCGGCGCCGCTTCGAGTAGCACAGTGTATGCTTTTAATACACGAGCAACGCAGAAGCAAGCCAACGCCGAGATTCGACAGCTATTTTTCCCGGACTTTTTGAACTACCTTTCCTATCCTGCTTCAAAAAGGAGGACAAAAAGAGCCGAGAAGATCAAGGCGGCGCCGCTTCGAGTAGCACAGTGTATACTTTTAATACACGAGCAACGCAGAAGCAAGCCAACGCCGAGATTCGACAGCTATTTTTCCCGGACTTTTTGAACTACCTTTAAATTAGACTCCATACACCTAGTATAATCAGTAACAACCCAGGAATAAACGAAAACTTCTTCATTAAATACGTATCCGAGAACCGATAACCGCTTTTCATGCCAAACGTAACAAAAGAAGCACTCATAACCGCAACTGTAAGTGCCATCAACCAAGGTGAAAATCCAATGAGAGCGGCTCCAATTCCAGCTCCAAACGCATCTAATGATAAAGCGACCCCTAATAAAATAGCTTCTCTTCCTGTAATTGTTCCTGATTTATCAATGTCAGCTTCCATCGGCTTTCTCAGTATTCGTATCACCAAGCCGAGCATTTTTATCTCTAAGTTGATGAGAACTTTATCATCAACCTTTTTTGGAACTTCTTCCTCTTCTTCAACCGTATTTTTGGTTGGTCGAAATACTTGATACAATGCCCAGGCACCAATCAAAATTAAGATAATCCCCCCGAGAGCTTCTGCAAATTGAGGAGATAAGTATCGTTGGATCCAATTTCCGAATGTCATGGCTAGAAGGATGGAAACTGCTGAACAAAACGCAATAAATAGTAAGGACTTAAACGGTAACTTCATCTTTCTAAGTCCATATGTTAGACCCACACCAAAACTATCTAAACTAACAGCTAAGGCTAAAAGTAATAATGAGAAGATTTCTACCATGTAAAAAGCTCCTTCCATGACTGATACGATAGTATATGGCAGGAGCCTATCCAATGTACTTTATTTTTGGCAATTCGGACAGAAGTGCGTACCGCGCCCCCCGACTACCGTTTTTTCTATCAATGTTCCACATTTTCTACACGGCTCACCTTTTCGACCGTAAACAAACAAAAATTGCTGAAACATCCCCATTTCCCCTTGACCATTGACATAAGATTTTATCGAACTTCCTCCTTGTTCAATGGCTTTACCTAATGTTTCGATAATTTTTTCATGGAGTAATGGTAACTCTTCTTCCTTAACATCTTTGGCTAAACGTTCAGGAAGGATGCCTGCGTGAAAAAGAGCTTCATCGACGTAGATGTTTCCTAAGCCGACAACAATCTTTTGATCTAATAACGCCGTTTTTACCTTCCTGTTTGTTTTTGCTAGCCCCTCTTTTAAATGCTCAATTGTAAATTCTTCAGCAAAAGGCTCTAACCCTAATTCCATTAAAGGTAATGAACGTTCTTCTTCTCCCTTAATAAATAAGTGCATCGTACCGAATTTACGAACATCTTGATAACGCAGCTGCGTTCCATCAGAAAAGTAGAAAATCACATGAACATGCTTATTTCTCTCTTCATCTGCCTGAAACATTCCGTAACGACCTTCCATCCGTAAATGGGAGACTAAAACATAATCATCTAAAATAAACTTTAAAAATTTTCCCCGTCGTCCCATTTCACGAATCGTTTGGTTTCGTAACAGTGCTTTAAAATGTTCGGCATCATCTGGCTTCTTAATCATTTTAGGCCATAGAATGTCTATATCCGTTATCGTTTTACCAATGACTAAACGTTCTAATGTTCGTTTTACCGTTTCTACTTCTGGTAATTCTGGCATTGTTCCTACTCCTTATTTTGCGTCGTACCAACTGTCTCCATAGGAAGAATCTACTTTTAAAGGTACATCGAGTTCAATTGCATTTTCCATCACGTCTTTGACCATTTTTTCAACGATTTCAAGCTCATCTTTTGGAAGTTCTAAGATCAATTCATCATGAACTTGAAGTAATAACCGGGCATTTAAATTCGCTTCCTCTAATTGTTCACTTAATTGAACCATTGCTTTCTTAATAATATCTGCAGCTGTTCCTTGTATAGGTGTATTCATGGCAGTTCTTTCCGCAAAGCTGCGCAAGTTAAAGTTACGGCTTGTAATTTCAGGTAAATATCTTCGACGGTGTAACAACGTCGTTACATATCCATTTTCCCGTGCTTTTTCAATAATGCGATCCATATATTCTTTAACTCCAGGAAAACTTTCAAAGTAGCGCTCAATAAATTGAGCTGCCTCTTTTCTCGTAATTCCTAGATTTTGTGACAATCCATAATCACTAATACCGTAAACAATGCCGAAGTTAACAGCTTTTGCACTTCTTCTCATATTCGATGTTACTTCATCTGCTTTAACATGAAACACATCCATTGCGGTTTTTGTATGAATATCCATATCTTCTTTAAAAGCTGTCATTAATCCCTGATCCTGAGCAATATGAGCAAGTACCCTTAATTCAATTTGTGAGTAATCGGCAGCAAAAATGACCCAGTCTTTTTCAGACGCAACGAATGCTTTACGGATTTTCCTTCCTTCCTCAAGGCGAATCGGGATATTCTGTAAATTCGGTTCCGTCGAACTCAAGCGACCGGTCTGAGTTAGCGCTTGATTGAAAATCGTATGAATTTTGCTCGTATCGTGATGAACTACTTTTAGTAATCCCTCAATATACGTTGAATTCAATTTTCCTAATTGACGGTAATGTAGAATTTTATCGATAATCTCATGTTGATCTTGTAGTTTTTCAAGGACATCGGCTGACGTCGAGTAACCTGTCTTTGTTTTTTTTACAGGTGGCAGGTTAAGCTTCTCAAACAGTATTTCTCCTAATTGCTTTGGTGAATTAATATTAAATGAAATACCTGCTAATTCGTGAATTTCCTTTTCTAACAAAGCAAGCTGCTCTCCTAATTCTTGCCCCATTGCTTTCAACTGTTGTTCATCGACTTTGACACCGGTAATTTCCATCATAGCTAAAACAAGAGCCAATGGCATTTCTAGTTCACTAAACAATTCAAATTGTTCATTCTTTTTCAATTCGTTTTCAAGCTCTTCTTTTAATATATATATAACGTGAGCTTTTTTAATGAGATGCTTTTCTAAAATGTCTCTTTCAGGAACTTTACGCTTTGCTCCTTTTCCATAAATGATTTCATCATAATCGACTAGTTGTTTGCCTCGCTCTTTTGTAACATCAGCTAACTCGTAAGACGAGCTTGAAGGATTTAATAAGTAGGACGCTAAAAGGATATCAAACTCTACACCATTCAGCTCAATGCCTTTCCACCCTAAAGCTACAACGGCTCGCTTCGTATCAGCTACCCACTTTTTCTTTGTTGAGTCTTTCGCCCACTCAATAAATACTTCCGAATGACTTGCCACTTCAGTTGGAATGAAGTATTTCCCACTTTCGTTTACAATCGTAAAACCGAGTACATCTGCTTGGTGATAGTTTTCTGAGATCACTTCGACAATGAGTGCAGAAGGATTTTGGAGAATTTCCTCTGTTACTTCATCAATAACTTCATACTCAATGTCCTCATCTTGTAAGGTAGTTTCTTCCGTTTCACCGACATCTAATTTATTTAATAATGTATTAAAGTCTAGCTCTTTAAAAAGTGCAACCACTTTCTCTTTATCATAATCTTCAAACGTAAATGAATTTAAACTGCGATCCATAGGAACATCACTAAAAATCGTTGCTAGCTTTTTACTCATGAGAGCCTGTTCTTTATTTTCTTCAAGTCGTTCTTTCATTTTCTTACCAGATATTTTATCAATAGAATCAAGAACGTTCTCAACTGTTTCATATTCTTTCAAAAGTTTTAACGCCGTTTTTTCTCCTATTCCAGGAACGCCAGGAATGTTATCCGAACTATCTCCCATAAGGCCTTTCATATCAATAATTTGTAACGGCGTAATCCCATATTTATCTGCTATCGCTTTCTCATCATATGTATCTACATTTGTGATCCCTTTTCGAGATAATGTCACCTTTACTTTCGGTGACACTAATTGAAGTAAATCTTTATCTCCGGAATAAACACTTACGGTCCAATCTTCCTTTTCGGCTTGTTTAGCAAGTGTTCCAATAATATCATCTGCTTCATAGTTCTCAATTTCATACCTTGAAATTTGAAATGCATCTAACACTTCGCGAATGATTGGGAATTGTTCCGATAACTCTCCAGGTGTTTTTTGCCGGCCACTTTTATATTCTCCATATGTTTCATGTCGGAACGTTGTTTTACCTGCATCAAAAGCTACCACCATATGAGTCGGTTTTTCTTCTTCAATAATTTTAAGCAGCATCATCGTAAAGCCATAGACTGCATTCGTATAAACCCCTTTATCATTGTTCAATAAAGGAAGTGCAAAAAACGCGCGGTAAGCAATACTATTTCCATCTACAAGAACTAATTTATTCACAAGAGCACTCCTCTCAAATTCCATACTTTATTTTCATTTTATCACAACCGTCTGGCGTTTAGAAAATGTCGGGAATTCATGTTCAGTTCGGATTGTATCGTAAGACGAATAAAGACACTTTGCCGTAGCAAAGTGTCTTTATCATTTATTAATTAGTATAGCCCATCAAAATACGAGCATATGGTGAATCTGCTGGAAGTACAATGACAGTTTCATCTTGAATTGTTTTTTCATACGATTGAAGTGTACGGTATAAGTTATAGAATTCCGTGTCACGTCCAAAGGATTCATTGTAAATACGTGCAGCTTCAGCTTCACCTTCACCGATGATTTCATTCGCATCAGCTGTTGCCTTCGCTACGATTTCTTGCACTTCACGGTCTGTGTTTGCACGAATACGGTTCGCTTCTGCGTCCCCTTGCGATAAATAATCTTGTGCTGTTGATTGACGTTCAGAGATCATTCGACGGAAGATTGCCTGCTCGTTCTCTTCAGGTAAATCCGTACGTTTCATACGAATATCCGTTAATTGAATTCCGTAATTATCTCTTGCTAATAACTCATTGACACGGTCACGTACACGTTCATTAAAACTTCCACGATTAGATGCTTCGTCATTAATGATTTCGTCATAATCGAGTTGACCTAATTCTGCACGGATAACGGAGAAAATAAAGTTACCCATAATCGATTCGGCATTTTGAATCGATCTCGCATTAGAGATCATAAGTCTAGGATCGTCAACACTCCATACGGCATACGTATCGACAAGCATACGTTTCTTATCTCTTGTATTAATCTCTGCTGGTGTGATGTCATAAACCATTTGATATTTCGGTAATGTTGTCACCGATTGAATAAATGGGATTTTATAACTTAAACCTGGTTCACTTTCAATTCTTACAACTTCACCGAATTGACGTACGACCTTATACTCGCCTTGCTCAACGATGAATAGGTTGGAAAGGATAGTTGCAACTACAGCAATAATAATGACTAGTGTTACTCCTAGACGAGTATACTTTTTCCAATCTTCGTTCGGACGACGTTCCTCTAAATCTACAATATTATTATCACTCATTAGTTGTTCCCCCCTTCACTAGATTGATCTGCACGGCGTTCAATTGGTCGGATCGGTAAATAACTTACCGTATCACTGTTGTTATCCATAATGTAAATATCTGTACCTGGTAATACTTCTTCAAGTGTTTCTAAAACAAGTCTCTGTCTCGTTACCTCTGGATTAATTAAATACTCCTCGTAAAGGGCGTTAAATCTTGCAACATCCCCGCGGGCACGTTCCATACGTTCTGCTTTTGTACCTTCCGCTCGGGAAATGATTGCATCTTGCTCCCCTTTTGCTTCATTCATTAACTGGTTACGATATTTATTGGCTTCATTAATTTTCGTTAATCGTTCCTCACGAGCATCTGTAACTTCTGTAAATGCACGTCTTACTTCCTCGTTTGGTAATTCAACGTTTTGAAGTTTAACATCCATTACAGTAATTCCGACTTTATAAGTCTCCATATAAGACAGTAGATTTTCTCTTACTTTTGCTTCGATTTCTGGTCGTTCGTCTGTTAAGATAGCATCAATTCTCGAACTTCCAATTACCCCTCTTAATGAAGCGGAAGCTGCATTAAATAAGATTTGTTCTGGATTATCTGCATTAAATAAATACTCTTCTGGATCGGTAATTCTCCACTGAACGATCAGATCAGCTAAAACGATGTTTTCATCACCCGTAATCATCTTGGCTTCGTCTGTATAATTCAGTTCTCCATTTCGCTCTTCAAAGCCTACACGAAGATTATTTGTCGTTCTTGATAAGATTTCTACTCGCTGAATAGGCCAAGGCATTTTAAATTTAAGACCTGGTTCAGCTATCGTTTCCTCAACTTTACCAAACGTAATTAATGCCGCTTGGTCAGTTTCGTCTACAATATACCAACCTGTCGCTATAAATAAAGCTAAAACTCCAATTCCGATTGCAGATAAAAACCCAACAATCAATTGTTTAATTGTGACCATTTCATCCCCTCTTTCTATTTCACATCATATTTTAGAAAGTTACACTTTCTTTCTCTTAACTATTACGAAACACTTAAGAAAAAGTTTCATACTAATATTATAGTATATAAGTTTACAAGAATATAGGATAAATCACATACTCCCATTGATTTAACAAAGTTACAATATATGGACAGGGGAGAAGAAAGGCGAAAGGTGCCTGTTTATCGGCGACAAGCGCTGGAGGGCTAACAATACGTGTCCTGCTTTTGGGACACGTTTGATAGACCGAAGCGACCTCGAGCCGATGGCACCTGCAGCTAGACATAGAAAGGCGAAAGGTGCCTGTTTATCGGCGACAAGCGCTGAAGGGCTAACATTGGCAGTTTCGGTTGATATTTATGAAGGTTCTCTGCTAAGCGGACTGAGAGGACCCTATTATAACAAAAATCACCTTATTGCTGTATTTAGAGAGTCAAGTCCACAATCCTGTGTAAATTTGAGAATCAATGTTTTCACCTAACTAGTTTTTTGGTAGGGTTTATTATTTTTTGGAGAAAGAGGGGGTACCCCCTCTTTCTCCAAAAATTTTCGCTTC
>NZ_JBLWFS010000044.1:0-18860 GCF_048323755.1 Alkalihalobacterium sp. APHAB7 | reverse complement strand
AAGCTCTTATGAAGTCCGCTCGACTTGCATGTATTAGGCACGCCGCCAGCGTTCGTCCTGAGCCAGGATCAAACTCTCCATAAAAGTGTTTGATATAGCTCACTTCCACAGGATGTGGTGGCTTCGACGTTGCAACAGGACGTTGCGTTCTTAATCGAAATTCATTCATCACTGTGACGTTTTAAAACATTGACGAGATATCATGTATCTCATTTATTTCGCTTGGCTTTTTGTTCAGTTTTCAAAGAACTTTTTCGTTGTCGTTGTTAGCGACAAGAATTATATCTTATCATGCTAGTAACATTTAATCAACAACTATTTTTTGATAAGTCGATTTTACTTTTAACATCTACCGCTTTTTCAGAAGCAGAAAAAATAACTATATCGATATAACATAACCACTACAATACTTTTTATAGTGTAATTTAATGTTCTATAAAAAGTTCCGTTTGAAGTGACAAGTAATACTATATCAAAAATGAACATATAAAACAAGAGTTTCCTCTATGTAAAATATGGAAGTTTAAATAATAATATTATAACCTTTGAAAAAAAATCTACTCTAGTATATCAGTTTTTACGATTGCATCCCCAGCAATTAATTGAATTGGTGTATCTGATAAGATATGCTGAAATTAAAAGCCACTGGATTGCAATCGTTGAAAGGAAGATATTAAAGATGAAGAAAAATATCGATCAATTTGTTAGGGAAACGACTTCTCGAATAACTGAGTTTAATGTTAAAAATAATGACCACCTAAAGAAAGTCGTAAGAGAAGCAATAACATACTATGAAATGAAATCTCACGAAGAAGTTGACAGAACAGAACAAGGAACTATTGAATATTTGTACATACACTCGATGATCGAAGAAAATCTCCTTTCAAAAGTCATTACACAAACAATTAATGACGACTATGATCATTCTATAGAAGAGATATATCAAGGATATGTTATCAGGAGACATTAATCTTTCTTTCTATTCCTTTTATTCCTTCTATATAAACGCCTCGAAATACGAATAAGGTCAGCCAGATCATCAGTGCTGGTTGACCTTCATTTTTATTTTTTTAATGGCAAATGTTTTACTTTGAAATTAATCCTCTTAGTGCAAAGCTTACATTTTGAGGGCGTTCTGCCATTCTTCTCATGAAATACCCAAACCAGTCTTGTCCAAATGGTACATACACACGAGTCGTATATCCTTCTTTCACGAGTTCTAACTGTAAATTCGTTCGAAAACCATATAGCATTTGAAATTCAAATTGACTTTGCGGGATATTATTTTCTTGCGTGAATTTTTTTACTTCAGCAATGATATGATGGTCATGTGTCGCAATTGCGGTGTAACTTCCACTTTGAAGATGTTTTTTTATAATGCTTAAATAGTTAGCATCTACTTGTTTCTTATCCTGGTACGCTACTTCAGCTGACTCTTTATAGGCACCTTTTACAAGTCTTAATGAAACTCCTTTTAAATCCGCGATATCTTGCTCTGCTCTAAACAGATAGGCTTGAATTACGGTTCCGACATTATCAAATTCTTTTCTTAATGCAGCTAGAATATCTAACGTTTGTTGACAATGTGAGTGATCTTCCATGTCAATACGAACAAAGTTATTGTAGTTTTTTGCTGTTTGAACAATACGACGCATATTTTCTAGACAAAACTCATCATTAATATCCAAACCAAGCTGTGTCATTTTCAGCGAAAGATTACAATTTGCTCCACTCGCAGCGATAGCTCCTAATGTTTTAATGCAATATTCGGTTGCCTCTAACGCTTCTTCTCTACTATCTACAAACTCCCCAAGATGATCTAAGGTACAAACAAGCCCTTTTTCATTTAATTCTTTTACTTTTTCAATAGCACTTTCAATACTCTGGCCTGCAACTACTTGAGATGCACCGAATTTTAGGCCCCATTGTTTTGCGGCTTTATTCATCGCTTTGTTTTTTGAAAGATACATGAAGAATAGCTTCATAGGTTGCTCTAATACCATATATACCCCTCCGTAAATGGACTCACTTTTACTTTCTGAAAATTCAGCTAATTAATTCAAAAAAAACGTTAAAACTAAATACAAACATATTTTTCCAATCGATACTTGAGAGAATGCAGTGAAATGACCCTAGCCATTTCACTGCATTTCATTTCAATTAATACATCTCTGATACTGTTTTTGCTTGCATGTGAAGTGCTAAGTAATCTGGTCCTCCAGCTTTAGAGTCCGTACCTGACATTTTAAAGCCACCAAACGGATGGTAACCAACGATAGCTCCCGTACAATTACGATTGAAATATAAGTTTCCAACGTGGAAGTCACGTTTTGCAATTTCGATATGCTCTCGGTTTTTCGTAATAACTGCACCAGTTAACCCATACTCTGTGTTGTTCGCAATTTCAATTGCATCGTTAAAGTCTTTCGCTTTTGCTAGAGCAACGACTGGTCCAAAAATTTCTTCCTGCATAATACGTGCTTGAGGGTCTAGGTCAGCAAATACTGTCGGTTGGATAAAGTAACCTTTTGAAGCATCCCCTGTTCCCCCAGCTACGAGACGGCCTTCTTCTTTACCAATCTCAATGTACCCCATAATTTTGTTGAACGAAGCATCATCGATAACTGGTCCCATGTAATTGTCATTATTCGTTGGGTCTCCTACTGTCAATTCGTTGGTTAATTGAATGACTTTATTTAATACTTCATCATATACGTCCTGATGAATAACCGCTCGAGATCCTGCTGAACACTTCTGTCCTGAAAAACCAAATGCTGAAACAACAATTGATTCTGCCGCTAAGTCAAGGTCAGCTTCTTTATCAACAACAACCGTGTCTTTCCCGCCCATTTCTACAATCACTCGTTTTAAATGATTTTGACCCGGATGTACGACTGCAGCACGCTCGTATAATCTTGTTCCTACTTCACGTGAACCAGTAAATGTAATCAACGCTGTCTTCGGATGGTCGACTAAGTAATCGCCAACTTCAGCACCACTGCCTGGAATGAAGTTTACAACTCCTTTAGGAAGCCCTGCTTCTTCTAATACTTCGACAAACTTTGCCGCAACAACTGGAGTTGTACTTGCTGGTTTTAATAAAACAGTGTTTCCTGTAACAATTGGTGCTACTGTAGTACCTGCCATAATTGCAAACGCAAAGTTCCAAGGTGAAATAACTACAGTTACCCCCATTGGAGTATAGAAATAACGGTTATGCTCACCTTCACGACTATTTACAGGCTTACCGTCTTTAATGGCAATCATTTGGCGTGCATAGTACTCAAGAAAATCAATAGCTTCTGCTGTATCAGCATCTGCTTCTTTCCAAGGCTTCCCTGCTTCTTTAACGAGATAAGCAGAAAATTCATGCTTGCGACGACGAATGATTGCAGCGGCACGCACTAAGATATTCGCACGCTCTTCTGGTGACGTTTTTCTCCAAGATTCAAATGTTTCATGCGCAACATTCATCGCTTTTTCAGCAATGTCTTTATTGGCTTTAGATACAATTCCGATGATCTCTTCTTTATTTGCTGGGTTGTATGACGTAATTTTCGCTTCTGTTGAAATACGCTCTCCACCAACGACAAGGTCGTATGACTTGCCAAGTTGTCCTTCTACATACTCAAGTGCGGCTTCAAATGCTTTTTTATTATCTTCAATAGTAAAATCAGTAAATGGCTCATGTTTATATGTTGGTAACAATCTAATCACTCCTAAAAGATTTTTTATATGGGTATGAACACTCCACTTGTTAAATACCTTCTATGCAAAAAGTTCAACGTGCTCACTTCACTATTCTTATTGCAAATACCGTGCCAAGTTTTAAAAATACTAATAACCTTTAATTCTTCCTCTTTTATAAAAAAATAGAATAGATCTTTTACAGATTTAATTATACAATTGTGTCAAAAGTGTCTAATCGATTTACATAACTGTCTAAATTATTGTAAGCGGTTACGTAACTGTTAGACCAGTGGTTGTTGGAGGTGTTGATCATGAGTTTAGACATGGCATTAGCTTCATTTGCTTTGCCATTAGAAGACTATAAGGGATCCGAGACAATGGAACGGTATTCTCAACATATGTTGTTATCAGAGATTACGAGTTTACCAAATGAAGATATCGTTTTAGAGGATGAAAATGGTCTGCTTGTTGGTTGGATTCCGTATCGAAAATTAGTAAACGAAGTGTGGAAACAGTGGAAGCTGACATTAACGCATTACAATACTTTACTACAATCTGTTGATGACGCAATCACAGTTGTGGATACTAAAGGCTTTATTCAATCTTGGAACCATAAGGCTGAAGAAATGTATGGTCTAACTTCCGAGGACGTAAAGGGAAAATTGATAACTAGTTTCTTTGAGACTGAATCGGTCGTCCTCATGTCAACTATTAACGAGAGAAAAGGTGTTATAAAAAAGTACAATCAACCAAAACCTGACGTGCATGTGTTAATTAATACTTCTCCTATTCTAATAGATGATAACGTTGTGGGCGGCATTTCCGTTGAACGAAACATAACCGATATTGTGAAATTAAATGATGAACTTTCATCAACAGCAGCTTCACTCCATGAATTAGAAAGAAATGTCCACAATGAACAAACCCCTTTTAGTAAAATAAAAGGAAGAAGTCCGGTGTTACAAGAAGCTCTTTATCTCGTAAGTAAAGTATCGAAAACCGAAGCTACTGTTTTAATTACTGGAGAAAGTGGTGTTGGAAAGGAACTATTTGCTGAAGCGATTCATAAAACGAGCCCTCGATCAGAAGCACCTTTTGTTGCCATCAATTGTGGTGCCATTCCTACAGCCTTAATTGAAAGTGACCTTTTCGGATATGAACAAGGAGCATTTACCGGTGCAGTGAAAGGCGGAAAAAAAGGAAAGTTTGATGCTGCTCTTGGTGGTACGATCTTTTTAGATGAAATTGGAGAAATGCCATTAGAAGTCCAAGTTAAGCTACTTCGTGTCCTTCAAGAAAAGCAGTTTTACCGCGTTGGGGGGGCAGACCCTATTCCAACAGACGTGCGAATTATTGCTGCAACACACCGAGATTTGGAAAAAATGATTGAAGAAGGAAGCTTTCGTGAGGATTTATTTTACCGTTTGAACGTTATTTCAATATCCGTTCCTCCGTTGCGTGAACGTAAAGAGGATATACCAGAACTCGTTCAGTTATTTTTACAAGAATTCTCGATTAAATATAAGATCCCAATTCCAGAATTAGATCCTGAAGTAATGTACATGTTTTTGCAGCATCCTTGGCAAGGAAATGTGAGACAGCTTCGAAATATGATTGAGAGGTTAATTATTTTAGCTGATGAAAACGAACGAATTGAACCCAAGCATCTACCAAACAATTTTGTAAAACAACCCACCCCTATAGTTGAAACAATTGAAAGTAATCATTCTAACCTCGACTTAGATGATAAAATTAGAAATGCACTAAAATTAACATATGGCAACAAAACGGCAGCTGCCAAGTTATTAGGGATCTCACGGGCAACTTTGTATAACAGAATGAAGAGTATGAGGTGAGTTTTCCTATTTTTACTTTTTTTATTCTAATTATAATGTCAAAATAGTTTAGGATTAATACTGGTTCTTTAAGGAAGATAGAATGGCTATATTTTATTACCCACAGTACTATTGATTGAAGGATTCGCCGAACTTAACAATTACAATAAATAAACGATCAGCAGTAAGATTTTACTAGCTGATCGTTTTTTAATTATTATTTATTTCCTATAAACAGCGACTCATGACTACTAGAGGCTAATAACGATCGATCAAGGTCTTTGATTGCTTTTCTTCCAGAAAGAGCCAGTGTTAAGTCAATTTCCGCAATCATATTACGGATGACACGTTTCACTCCTTCTTCTCCACCGGCAGCTAATCCGTAAACATACGGACGTCCTAATAATACGGAAGTTGCCCCTAACGAAAGAGCTTTTATGACATCAGACCCGCGACGTATCCCACTATCAAATAAAACAGGAATTTTCCCTTGAACTACGTCACACACCTCTGGAAGCGCTTCCAAAGCACCGATCGCTCCATCCACTTGGCGACCACCATGATTCGAGACAATAATACCATCTACACCATGTTGTAATGCTAGTTCTGCATCTTCACGATGTACAATTCCCTTTAACAAAATCGGCAACTTTGTATGTTCACGTAAAAAAGCAAGATCTTTCCATGTTAAACTAGCATTTGAGTAGATACTAAAAAAGTATTGGATAGCTGAACGGATATCTTCTCGTGGGGATTTCTCAAGCTTTGAACAAAAAGCCGGATCAGATAAATAGTTAGCAATCCCGATGCCATTAATAAATGGTAAGTAAGCATTTCTTAAATCTTTTTCTCTCCAGCCTAACATTGGTGTATCAAGTGTCACTACAAGTGCGGAATAGCCGCTTTCTTCAGCACGTCTCAGCATACTTGCTGTTACATCTTGGTCCTTTCCCCAATAGAGTTGGTACCAACGCGGTGCATCGCCCATTACATTTGCAATCTCCTCCATCGAGAACGATGACGCTGTACTCGCTATGTACGGTATACCCATTTCAGCAGCAGCTTTAGCCGAGCCAAGCTCCCCTTCTTCATGAATAATCGATTGAACACCAATTGGGGCTAATAGAATAGGAGAATGATAGGTTTGTCCAAACAAAGAAACTGATAAATCTCGCTCTTCCACATCACAAAACATTCGCTGTTGAATTTTAATACGATCAATTGCTTCACGATTGGCTTCCATTGTTGATCCACTTCCAGCCCCGCCAGCAACATACCAATAAGGGCCATCTTCTAATGTTTCACGAGCTAATCTTTCCCACTCTTCAAATGCAACTGGAAATTTTTGATTTTCCTTGGCTGTTTCGGGTGAATATACCTGAAATTGAACTAAATCTCCATAACCACTCATATGTAACTACCTCCAATGATTGAAATTCACTTCCAAGTCAGAGAGTTCGTTTATTGTTAATGATTAGTATGAATAGACCAAGATGTTATCTATTACTATAGGACAGCTGCTTCATTTACTAAGAATACTGACTAGTTAGTATTTAAAAGTATCATAAACTATTTATTTTAATATTTCAATATATTCTGTTAAATTATGTATAAAGGAATTCCACAACACTTAGAAAGGTAGTTAATTTTCCGTAGGAACTTTATGATTAGGAGGAGATAAAACCGAAGGCAGTTGTGTATTACGTTAGAAATGTCACTTAATAAAAGAGTAGTCTTACTATCTTAAAAAAGGATGTAAAATCTAGTAATTTTACATCCTTTTTAGTTTGAGATGGCTGACTAAAGTTAAATTATCTTGTTTTTATTGCTACTTCTTGAACTATTTCATAAGAGCGTAATCGCTCATTGTGGTCATAGATATGACTATTAATAATCATTTCATCGGCTTGGGTTTCATTTAGGAAATCCTGGAGTTTTTCTTTTACTGTTTCCGGACTTCCAATAACAGAAGACCCTAACTGTTTTTTAATAGCATCCTTTTCAATACTCGTCCATAAATGTTCCATCGACTCTATTGGTGGTTGCAATTGGCTTGGCTGATTTCTTATAAGACTTAAAAACGCTTGTTGATGGGATGTTGAAAGCCACTGTGCTTTTTCATCTGTATCTGCAGCAATGACATTTACTCCTACCATAGCATACGGCTTTTGCATTACTTCGGATGGTTGGAAGCTTTGGCGGTATAAGTTAAGAGCAGGGACCGTATACTCTGGTGAAAAATGACTAGCAAAAGCAAAAGGCAATCCAAGCTTTCCTGCTAATTGTGCACTAAAGCCACTAGAACCTAGAAGCCAAATGGGGATCTGTAATCCTTCTCCAGGATAAGCTCGAACCCGTGGATTATGGCTTGTAGGATCAGGGTCAAAATAAGAGCGTAGTTCTGCTAACTGATCCGGAAAGTCATGTCCGCTCCGTAAATCTCTTCGTAGGGCATGGGCCGTATACTGATCACTGCCTGGTGCACGTCCCAGCCCAAGATCAATTCGTCCCGGATACACAGATTCAAGCGTCCCAAATTGTTCAGCAATTACTAATGGAGCATGATTTGGTAACATGATGCCGCCTGAACCCACTCGAATTTTCGTTGTTCCACCAGCGATGTATCCGATTAAGACAGATGTTGCTGAACTTGCAATGCCAGGCATATTATGGTGCTCGGCAACCCAAACTCGATGGTATCCCCACTTTTCAGCATGTCGGGCAAGATCTAAACTGTTTTTAAAAGAGTCAGCAGCCGAACCGCCTTGAACGATTGGCGCAAGGTCTAAAACAGAAAATTTTATATCGTGAATTTGTTTTTGAGTCATTCTATTCACCCTCTTATGTATTCTAGAACTTATTATATGTAGTAAGTACGGAAGTATCTATTTAGTACCTCTAAATATCATTTTGTCATTTTACACGTTCTATATGATAATTTCTAGTTTTCTGCCTGCTATTAACCAGAGCAAAAAAAAGAGGCTGACCAAGCAGCCTCTTTCAACTATTACTTTACTTTTAATTCGTTTCCTTCGACCGACACATTGATTTGATCTACTTTTTCTTTCTCAATCATTAACGCCGTAATTTTATTTTCAATGTGGTCTTGAATAACGCGACGTAACGGTCTAGCACCAAATTCCGGGTGGTATCCTACTTCAGCAATTCTTTCTTTGGCCTCTTTCGTAACTTCAATAAAAACACTTTGTTCGTTCAATGTTGCCATTAGTTCTTTCAACATAATGTCGACAATTTTAATTAAGTCTTCTTTTGTTAAGTGCGCAAATTCAATAATAGAGTCAATGCGATTTAGAAACTCGGGTTTAAAGTAATTCTTTAAAGTTTCTAACTGTACCATTGTCTCTTCTAAAGTTTGGGAAGCCCCAAACCCAATTGCTGGCTTTTTCTTATCTGTCACTCCTGCATTTGATGTCATAATAATAACCGTTTCATTAAAATTAACGACTCTTCCTTGACTATCTGTTAAACGACCGTCTTCCATAATTTGTAGGAAAACATTCATCACATCAGGGTGTGCTTTTTCAATTTCGTCTAGTAATACAATTGAATATGGGCTTCGACGAACTTGTTCTGTCAATTGCCCTGCTTCATCGTGTCCAACATAACCCGGTGGAGAACCGATAAGCCTTGAAACAGAGTGTTTTTCCATATACTCACTCATATCTAAACGAATCATCGAGTCTTTGCTACCAAACAACTCTTCCGCTAATGTTTTTGTTAGTTCTGTTTTTCCAGTACCCGTCGGCCCAACAAATAAGAAGGATGCAGTTGGACGGTGTTTTGGTTTTAACCCTACTCGTGCTCTCATTACTGCATTGGCTACTTGTTCAATTGCTTTTTCTTGACCGATTACTTTGTGAGCAAGTCTGTTTGGTAAGTCTTTCATTTTTGATTGCTCATCTTTTTGAAGCTTTCTAACCGGGATACCTGTACTTGCTTCAATAATGGCTTGAATGTGCTCTACTGTCACTTCCGTTGTTTGTTCATTCGGTTGCTCGTTTTCTAGTCTCTCTTTAATTTCTAGCTCTTCTTTACGTAGGTTTGCTGCTTTTTCATATTGTTCTTGTTGTGCTGCAATTTGTTTTTCTCTATCGATTTCTTTTAATCGTTTTTCTAAGTTTTCTGTATCCGGTCCAACTTGTGATAGATTTAGTTTTGAACCTGCTTCATCTAGTAAATCGATTGCTTTATCTGGTAAAAAACGATCTTGAATGTAACGCTTTGAAAGAGTGACGCAAGCTTTTAGTACGTCATCTGAATATTTTACATTGTGATAGACTTCATAGGCTGGTCGAATGCCTTTTAAGATTTCAAAGGCTTCTTCTTCTGTCGGCTCTTTTACGATGACAGGTTGGAAACGACGCTCTAACGCTTGATCCTTCTCAATCATTCGATATTCTTTAAGCGTTGTTGCACCAATGATTTGCATGTCACCTCGTGCAAGTGCCGGTTTTAAAATGTTCCCCGCATCCATTGAACCTTCTGCAGAACTTCCTGCACCTACCATCATGTGAAGCTCATCAATGAATAGGATGACATCTTCTCGATGCTGTAATTCAGTAATGAGTTCTTGCATTTTTTCTTCGAATTGTCCGCGATAACTTGTACCAGCAACTAGGGAATTAATGTCTAACGTGTAAACTTCTTTATTTTTTAACTTAGCAGGAACTTGACCATTCACAATTTTTAAAGCAAAGCCCTCAACAATTGCTGTTTTCCCAACCCCTGCTTCACCAATTAATACAGGATTATTTTTGTTACGACGATTTAAAATTTCAATCGTTCGCTCAATTTCTTTGTCACGTCCAATCACCGCATCAATACGACCATCTCTTGCTTCTCTTGTTAAGTTACGGCCGTGTTGGTCTAAGAAACCATTTCCTGCTCCCTGTTTTGGAGGCATTTGCTTAAACGTCTGATGATGCTCATCATTTGGCATGTGCTGAGAAGATTGAAAGGAATTAAAGAAATCGCCAAAATAATGATTTAAGTTAAAGTGGCCTGAACCTAAAGATTGGTAGGCTTCACTGTAACAACTAGAACATAAATGAATCTGATTATGTTGCTCATTTAACATAACATTCATTTTTACGTTTGCTTGTTTTGCATTACATTTTTGACATAACATCATTCAACCTACCCCCTCTTTAATTTTGACTATCTTTGACCTTTTATATAAATAAAAATCCCAACAAATTGCGGGATCTCATTTATATATTGTAATTTAATTATAACTGACCTTCTTTGACTTTTCAAGAGTATAAGAAATATTTTGAGGTAGCAGGCACCTTTACCACTGTGCTGAAGTAAAGGTGCCTGCTACCTCTTTTTTACTCTTTCTTTACGCTTCTTTTAGCCGTTGACAATCACTCCACCGTTTAGATGGAGAATTTGACCTGACATATAGGAAGAATCTTCACTCGCTAAATAAATATAAGCAGGTGCGAGTTCTACGGGTTGGCCTGCACGCTGCATTGGTGTCGTACTTCCAAACTCAGATACTTCCTGCGCTGTAAATGTTGACGGAATAAGCGGTGTCCATATTGGCCCTGGCGCTACGCCATTTACTCGAATCCCCTTTTTAATAAGGGATAATGATAACGATCGTGTAAACGTAACAATAGCCCCTTTAGTTGCTGAATAGTCAATCAACTTTTCATGACCTTTATAGGCTGTAACAGATGTTGTATTAATGATACTGCTCCCAGACTTCAAATGAGGTAATGCCGCTCTAGTTAAATAAAAAAATGAAAACATATTTGTTCGAAATGTACGCTCTAACTGCTCACTCGTAATATTTTCAAAATCCGTTTGCGGGTGTTGCTCAGCAGCATTATTGACTAAAATATCTAATTTATTAAAACCACTAATTGTTTGCTTAATCACATCTTGGCAAAAACTCTCATCTCCTAAATCACCAGCGATATTTATACAACGTCTTCCTTCCTCTTCTACTTGTTTCTTCGTTTCTTCTGCATCCGAATGTTCGCTTAAATATACATTAACAACATCTGCCCCTTCTTTTGCATATCCGATTGCGACCGCACGACCAATCCCGCTGTCAGCTCCCGTAATAATAGCAACTTTGTCTTGTAATTTTCCAGAACCTTTATAACTATAATTTTCATCTGTCGGATGAGGATTCATTTGTGACTCTATACCTGGCTGCTGATTTTGATGTTGTGGCGGAAACGTTTGATGAGGTTGATTGGATGATGACACGAAGACACACTCCCTTATTTATTTGAGTTATTTAATATGTAAGAAACAGTAAATTTTACTTTTATAGCATGTCAGAAAATCCTAACCCCTATTCAAAAGAATCAATTGATTCAACCAGTCACCAATGGATCTTCTTTACTTCTGGTTCAGGTATGCGTTAAACACAAAAACTACATTTTCAAGTAGCATCTCTATAGCACACTAGCGCACAAAAAACGGTACCAAATCAAATACCAAGTAAAAAGAGCACTGCAAGAAAAAATCTTACAAGTACTCTTTTCACTTCTATTATTATATTGGGTCCATTACTTTTGATAAGGAATATTTAATAATTCAGGAACTGTCACAAACTCAAATCCTAATTCCTGAAGTTCTGGAATCATGATATCCAAAGATTCAACTGTATTCGTTCGATCGCCGTCCCACTCAGCTCCATCATGAAGAAGTACGATTGCACCTGGATGTGCGTTACTCAACACACTAAATGCAATATCTTCAGGTGGTGGTTCTCTCCAATCAAGTGTGTCAATCGACCAGCCGATCACGTTATAATTTAATTCGTCTAGTTTTTCCACAGCTTCATTATTTAAAAAACCATATGGTGCACGAAACAAGCTTGTCCGGTAGCCGATAATTTGATTCAGAAGTTCTTCAGTTTGCATGACTTCTCTTTCTAAAGTAGCCATATCACCCTCAACAAGATTAGGATGCCAATAGCTGTGATTTCCTACTATATGCCCTTCATTGACCATTCGTCTAACGATATCTGGATAAGCTTCGGCTCTTGCCCCCATTACAAAAAAGGTTGCCGGAACATTATACCGGGCTAAAGCATCTAGCACTCCCTCAGTATAACGTGGATCAGGACCGTCATCGAAGGTTAAAGCAATTCGATTAACTGTATCGGGCCCACGTAAAATTACGATATCTGGGTACCGTTGTTGTAATACAATATTGGAAATCGGCCCACGTACCGCCTCCTCATCACCTCCCTGTAAATCAGGCAATCCTTCGACTTCACGTGGATTATCTTTGTCTTTCTTAAACCACCATTCTTGTTTGACATCTTCAGCTGGTTTTTCTTCAGCAGAACTCACCATCGGTTGCAGCACAGCACCGAATAGAAAAGCCATGATAAATAGCCACTTCACAACGTTCTTTTTCACAAAGTCATCTCCTTATTCAATTTATGTACGTAGTTATTTTTTATTTAAAAAGGAGGATTATTCATAAAATGGCAATGTTTTAGCTGAGGATATAATTAAAGTATTATTTCTCATTTGGACCCGACCTTAAACTAAACTCTTTACATATTTGAATGTAGAGAGGGATTCTATCTCTAACTCAACTCAAACTTACTTTAATAAACCATGAGAAATAGGAAAGAGTCTGTATCATTTTAGATACAGACTCTTTAAGAATTTGATAATAGTTACCTTATCTTTTTATTGTTTTAGACCTTCAATAAAGACACTGACATTATGCTTCGTCATGCCAATATATGTTTCTGCACCGCTACCTGCAGGACCAACTGCATCAGTGAATACTTCCCCTGCAATTGGAACACCTGTTTCATTTGAGATGGTTTCCATATAGCGTTTATCAACTGTTGACTCAACAAATACTGCTGGAACATTACGATCATTGACTAGATCGACAAGTCTTGAAATTTGTTGTGGAGTTCCCTCTTCATGAGAGTTAATTTCCCATACACCTTCTGTATCAAACCCGTAATCTGCTCCAAAATATTTGAATGCATTTTCACTTACAATGATTACGCGGTGCTCTTCTGGAATTCCTGCAACCTCTTCTTCAATCCAAGCATCAAGCTCTTGTAACTCCGCAATATATGCATCGGCATTTGCACGGTATATCGATTCACCTTCTGGATCTCTTTCAATTAAATCATTTACGATGTTCTCCACATACGTAATCACATTCTTAGGACTTAACCAAGCATGTGGATCATCCTCATCGTCACCAACTAGTGGAATTGGTGTTACACCTTCAGAAACAGCAACAATATCAGTATCTGAAGCGTTAGAAACTACTTTTTCTAACCACTCTTCTAAATCAAGACCATTCACATAGAAAACATCTGCATCAGCAACCTTTTGAAAGTCACTTGGTACCGGCTCATATTCGTGCGGCTCCTCTCCTACTGGTACGATATATTCTACACTACCATGGTCGCCAATAATATTCTCAATAATATCCCCTAAAACTGAAAAACTCGTTGTTACCTTTAGCCCATCCCCTGCCTCTGTTGAAGCATCATTTGAAGAACAAGCTGCTAAGAAAAAACTAAAAATTAAGATGAAGCTTAAACTTAATAATGACTTTTTTTGAAACATTGTCATTCCCCTCTCCTTTGATATCATTCTTAATATTCGTGTTAACCAGTGGCATTAGAATGGTAATGGTTGTATGTAGTTAGGTAATTATTATCTACTCTGTTTGTCCATGGTTAACCTTTTTGCACTTAGGCAACTTTTAACGCAAAAAAATTTCACGTTAAAGTGTATTCATTGTTAATTAGATTGTGTCTTATTCATTTTTGAACAAGGTATAATTTCTTGTCCTTAACAACATTTTTTTACCCAGTGCAAAACCTTATGATTAATTATATAAAATAATCAAATTACTGTCTAGACTTTTAGTGAAGAAAGTATATACTTTATTGCACGCCTCTAGAAAACAAGAAAGAGGTTTACTCAAAAAAATTTATAGGTAAACTTTCCCCCCTCAGCTTCTTAATATAATGAAAGGACTTATAGCTATACAATTTCAATCGTCCTTTCTTATTAAACGGATATTTATATTGAAATTAGGTAGGCGATAATCTATATCCATAAATTCATCTCATAAATTTGAGAATCCTACCGTACTGGTAAGAAGATATACAAACAGAGGAAAATAATTATGATGATATAAGCCCACAACCCATTTGAAAATATTTGCCTAATTCTCATTTTTACCCCTCACTTTTCCTTATTTAAGTTTTCATAAGGGCAACTTTTTTATTGTAAGAAAGCAGTATTAATATTTTTTATAAATAGAGATTTATAATACTGTATTATTATTTGCTTTTCAGGAAAATTATGTGTTTGTCAAGAGCAAAAAAAGAGGTGCCCATTTTATGAACACCTCTTTTTACGTATTTACAGCTTGTGTTTATACTCATACTTATTGTCTTTGGACTCGACTTTTATTTCCACTTCAACGGAGGCCCAGTCGTAACCGTAAGAAGTTATAATGTTTTTTACCACTTGCTGTAAGTCTTCTGGGTTATTTAGTTGAACACTAGAAAAGGTTTGAGCCAGAAAATCATCCGCTTTTTTCCCTTTCATTTTCATTTTCTCTTTCCCATGCTTGATTTCCACTTCTGCTTTATCTTTTTTCTTTTTCTGTTCTTGTTTGATTTTTACCTCAAAGTCATCATTCTTAATTTTGATCTCCAACTTTTCGATACGGTTTAAAAAGGCTGAGGGCTCAGACTCTCCTTGCTTTGCTGAGACCGCTTGCTTTGTTTTAGAAACGTCTATATCTTCTTTTATAACTTCTTGTTTATCATCTTGAGGAGTTAAAGGACCCTCATTTTTATTTTCATTACTAACATAAGACTGGTCTTTTTGATGGTTTGCTACTATAATTACCTGTTCTTCTTCAACCACAACCGGTTCTTGTAATACACCCTTATGATTACCGTGAAGTGTGTCATACTCCTCTTCACTCATTATCGTTGTTGAAGTATCCTTAGAATAAGGATCTGCATTAAAACTATCCGCTAATACAAGATAGCTAAATGAAAGAATTAATGTAAACAAAGATCCAATTAACATATATCCAAACTTACCCATAACTTCCCCCTATAATTAATCATCTTTTTATTATATAGGAAGAATGTTTTGTTTCCATCGACAAAATGAACTGAATGCCTACTATATCTATAGTACTAATTATTTTGACTAATCGTAAAAATAAAAGTAGTGAACCGACATGGGTCCACTACTTTTACACGTTATATCTATATTAAGTCAACTATCTGCTAATAAACATTTGCGTCCAGTAGTTCCCGTTTCCATTATGTCCCACACCAATATGCGTGAAGTTTCCATTCATAATGTTAGCACGATGTCCTTCACTATTCATCCATGCTTGTACAACTTGTTCTGCAGATTGCTGTCCTTGCGCAATGTTTTCAGCTGCAGCATTATAATCTACACCGAAGTCACGAATCATATCAAACGGTGAACCGTAAGTAGGGCTTGTATGTGAAAAGTAGTTATTTTCTTGCATATCATTTGATTTAGCACGTGCTACATTACTTAACGAAGTATCCGCCTGTAAATCAGAAAGTCCTGCCCTTCTTCTTTCAGCATTCGTTAAATCAATAACTTGTTGTTCAATTTGGCTTATACCTTCTGCACGCTGTTCAGGTTGAGCGGGTGTATCATCGGCCGCTGGTTCTTCCTGTGGTTGTTCCTTAGGTTCCTGTTGCTGTTCTGGTGTTGCTTCTGGCTGTTGTGGCGCTGCTTCAGGTTGCTGTGGTGCAGGTTGTTGCGTACCTGGTTGTTGTGCAACACCTTCACGCAAGCGGCGTTGAATATCTTCAGGTGATAATTGAACTCCTTCAGGTAGAAGTCTGGCTATGTCTTCTCGTGTTAATTGTCGTCCTTCTGGAAGATGCCTTGTAATATCTTCAGGTAATAGTCTTTCTATATCTTCCTGTGTAAATTGAACAGCACGTTCCTGCCCAGGAGTCTGCTGTCCTTGACCATCAATAATAAATTCATACTTGGCATGTTGTACTTGAACTGCTTTCGTGTGAGGATATTCATTACTTGGAATTGTTGTTATTTGGCTCGATACTTGCCCATATCTAACATCGTCCCCTTCAATTGCAGCTCCTTGATCAGCTTCAAAAACATTTCCACCATATTGTTGGCCGCAAGCACCTAAAAAGAGAAGTAATAATCCAATGATTGAAATTAATAAGTGTTGTCTTTTCATAAGTATTAGCTCCTTTAATTGATTAATTTCCTACTTTATTATTTTTCTTTTTTGGAGTTAAATATTGATGGTAAATATCGAGATTAAGATTATTATTTGGCAAAAAAAATAAGCCCTCATATAGAAAAGAGAGCTTAAGCTAATTTTCAAAAAAGATTTGGGTCTTTTCCTTGTTCATCTAGTGAAACTTTCCATCGTGGTAATCGGAAAACGCTTGCCTGATTTCTTCTTCTGTATTCATGACGAACGGACCATTTGCTACTACATGCTCTTTAATCGGTTCACCTGCCAAAAGAATTCCATGTAATTTTTCACTTGTGCTCTTAATTCGGATGACGTCTGAGTCTCCTCCTTGCTTATCACTTTGCCCTAACCATATCACTTGGTTTTTTACACCTTTTATTTCTTCTTTACCAAAAAGTCCGCTGCCTTCAAGAATATAAATAAAACCGTTATAACTTTTTGGAATATCTGGCATTATTGTTTTCTCTAATGAAACTTCAAAATTAATCATTGTTACAGGAGTATAATTTAAAGTTTCAGCTTGATACTTGCCATAGGAACCTGAAAATAACCGGATAACAGCCCCTTCTTCTTTAATTTCTGGCATATTTCTTTTATATAGATCTTGGTAGCGTGGACTAGCTGATTTATTTACCTTCGAAAGGTTAACCCACAACTGCAAACTATGTACTGTACTTCCTTCGACCGGGTCCTCAACATGACTGATCCCTTGTCCTGCAGTCATCCATTGAACATCTCCTGCTTTTAAAAGCCCTGCACCGCCATTACTGTCTTTATGTTCCAACTCGCCATCTATAACATATGTAACAGTCTCCATTCCTTTGTGAGGATGAAATCCAAATGTTCCTTTTGTAAACCAATCTTCTGCCATCAAAAGAAATGGATCAAAATCATACCAATGACCGGGTTCTAATACCCAGCCTTGTGTATGACCTTCTCCTCTAACTTGATGAGTAACATCCCATTTTTTTAAGATCGATCGTTCGCTTTTCAACGTCATATCTTTATCACACCTTTCTTGTTTTACTATATAATTTTAGGACGATAAAGAGCAATGAATACGCTTTTTATTCCGACAGGTCAACAGTATTTTAAAAGAAAAGTTTATGTATTATTATAAACGTAACCTTTTCCTGAAGGAGTTTTAGCAATGAAAATTGTAGTTGTATCTGATACTTGGATTGCATCATTTTCGGACACTCGCACATTCCTATAATAAAAAAAGTAGGAAGCGTGTTGCTATTTAATCCTGGATCTGCGACAGATAAACGCAAGCAAACTCACTTTTCCTATGGTATTCTTCATATTGTTGAGTCTATTGAGCCCGAGCATGTTTTTTATGAAACCAAGAATTAATAACTAGTTACTCCTCTTGATCTTCTTTTGGATCCTCTTGGTAATGTTCATTTAAATATTCATTTTCAGTTGTTGCAAAACTAACCGAAAGAAGACTTTGCTCTGGCTCCATTCCGTAATAACCTTTGCGCTTATCATTGATATCCTCACTACTTTGAAACAATGGTTCTTTTTTGGACTTAGTCATTTGGAATCTCTCCTTAGATAGTTTGCGTGTATGAATAGCTTGTACTGCTTTAGAATTTCTTATTATGCTACATGATTTGAATTAAAAGCGTTTACATACTAGGCAAACTCACAATCCGTTTGGATTGTGAGTTTGCCTAGTAACGTCCCTCTAAACCTTTCTTTCCTTCGGGGATGTGGATCCATAAAATCTAAGCTTCGATGCCTCTCATGTTTGTTTTACGAAAAGAAAAGTTTCCTCTCACAGGGGACATGTTACCTGCTCCATCCTTTCTCACAATGTTTCCTAAAGCAGCTTTCCCTTATGTTTTTTAACTAGGTACTATTGCTTCGAGTTGGCGGGTACCATTGGAGGATGTTAGTCTATTATTTCTCGGTCTAAGAGACCCTTATTTATACAATAATCATCGTTTTTATGACTTTGGAGCACTGAGAGGCTCTTATTTACTTAAAATCATCTGATATTCACAAAAATTTCTTGGAATAAGGGCCTGTGAGTGCCCTTATTCGTCC
>NZ_JBLWFS010000043.1:0-20167 GCF_048323755.1 Alkalihalobacterium sp. APHAB7 | reverse complement strand
GATAGGTCTCGGGTGGAAGCGTGGTGACACGTGGAGCTGAGAGATACTAATCGGTCGAGGACTTATCCAAATAATAAAGCGTTGAATTCATCTAGCCATTATCCAGTTTTGAGAGAACCACTCTCAACTAAATAAGGATTTATCACAATTTTAGAAGTCTAGTGGCGATAGCGAAGAGGTCACACCCGTTCCCATGCCGAACACGGAAGTTAAGCTCTTCAGCGCCGATGGTAGTTGGGGGCTTCCCCCTGTGAGAGTAGGACGTCGTTAGGCAAAAAGCACAATCCAAACGGATTGTGCTTTTTTGATTAGGCTGTCAGAGAAAGCTTTACTACATTTTTATCTTTGTAATTCGTTATTTTTTAAGGTTACTTTGAGCTGGACTGGCTTGATTTTAACAACTTTATGCATTTATTTTTAACTTTAGCCTATTTATTTTCAATTTTGCTCAGTTTATTTTCAACTTTGCCGATTTTACATTCAACTTTTTCACTTTACCGATTTCTCGACAAAAACCTATAAATTTCATCACTTCTACGATGAAAAAATCGTAGCGAACCATAAGTCAAATCTAATCTACAGGTTAGTCTTTACTCATCGGCAGCGAGGATGCCTTATCGATCACCACGTCCCCGTAGGAAAGCAAGGTTAAAAGGGACGTCTCTAGTCACCAAGCACAACGAATGCAGGTTGTACTTTTTTAGTGCACAAAAAAATGAGTAAGCTACAGGTGTGGACAGAGGAAGCCAATTCAATGATAAGGCCAATAGTTAGGTATGAAGGTATACATTGAGGGGAAAGAACACTGTTCGCCGTTAAAATGTGAGTTGCACCGGTAAAAAAATATTAGTTAAGTAGCTCCGATAAGTTATGCCAATATCCTATAATAAATAAAAAAATTTAGGTAAAGAAAAAGGTGAAGTCCCCATTTTCTTAATGAATTGCTGATATTTTACATCCATTATTAAAAAATACGTGAAGAGAGCCTTCATCGGATGGCTTGCCTATAGGTACCTAAAACGGCACCCTATCAGAAAAAATAAGCACTTTCCCAGGAGGAAAGTGCTTATTTCCTTGAGGCATCCGAGATTTGTTTATCGATGAGCAAGAAAAGAAGCAACGGTACCTTTTCAGCGGCTATGGATAGAAATTTATAAATAAATGGGTAGTCGCTTTCGGGGTAGTGGTGAAACAATTCTCCCCACCATTCTGTTTCATATCTGCAAATCATACTGAGATTATAAAGTATTAAATAATGAGCGATCACTTCTGGAATGTCTAATAAATCACTTTTATAAGGCGATAAATAGTATTTTTCAATTCCGTCATATAAGAAGGGATGACATTGAATGGAACTAATGGGAGAGTTTATAGTGATCAAAAAGTGACCATTTGTTTGATGGTCTAGTTTAGGTTTGTATGAATGCTTTGACCGTTCAGATAGATAAGAACAAAAGCTAGAAGGTCCAAATTGGTAATCATCTAAAATTTTATTCGGCAGCTTCACAGCTACATTTGAAATATGGAGTTGAGATGGTTTCTTTTTCTTTTCTATTTGTGTAAATAAAGAGTGTGTTTCCCAAATCTGCCGAAGTAAAAGTCTCATTTTGTATTTTTCACTCGAAAAATGTTTCACATGAAACATTTTATCAGAAAAGTGTGTTAACAATCCGTTCTTTTGAATTTTTACTTCATCATCTAGAAAGATATACTGGCTTTTCTTTCGCTTTCTAGTCGTCACTCCGTGTGCAAGTACTTGGCTTGTTTCGGGGTAATGGGGATCATTTAATAATAAACAAGCCTTCATGAGTTGCACCATCCCATAAAACAGGAGTACAGGCTTTATTTCTATAGGTGATGTTTGAACTTGGGAGAAATACTTTTCTCCATGTTCGAGATAATAGATAAAAGGATAGGTGTTTTGAAAAGCTAATACGTCACTATCTTTGATGGCTTTAGCTTCATAACAAATTTTCAAAATCGATTGTGTGTAATTTGTGGATCGGAATGGTAAAGCTTTATTCCAAATATTATGTTGAAGTTCCATAAAAATCAGTACCCTTTCTGTGAATTGCTTGGTATGATTATTTTTAGAAAAATCGGATTACTTTTGCTTTCTTGACAGTAGTTTAACCAATTGTTAAGCTACAAATAATATTTACAGGAAAATCTTAATCATAAACTTATTTATTTGGAGAGGAAGGGAATTATTGTGTGGGAAAATAAGTTTGCTAAAGAAGGTTTAACGTTTGATGATGTATTGCTTGTTCCACAAAAGTCGGAAATTCTTCCTAAAGATGTATCAGTGCAAACACAACTAACACCAAAGTTAAAGCTTAATATGCCCATTATCAGTGCTGGAATGGACACTGTAACTGAAGCGAGTATGGCTATTGCAATTGCTCGTGAAGGTGGACTTGGAATTATACATAAAAACATGTCCATTGAAGAACAAGCTGAGCAAGTTGACCGAGTGAAACGCTCTGAAAGTGGAGTTATTACGAATCCATTTTACTTAACACCGGATCGTCAAGTGTTCGATGCAGAACATTTAATGGGTAAGTATCGTATTTCTGGTGTACCAATTGTGAATGAAAACCAAAAATTAGTCGGTATATTAACAAACCGTGACTTACGATTTATTGAAGACTATTCGATTCAAATTGATGATGTTATGACAAAAGAAGATCTTGTTACCGCTCCTGTAGGAACAACATTACAAGAAGCAGAAAAGATTTTACAAAAGTATAAAATTGAAAAGCTCCCTCTTGTAGATGATGAAGGGATCTTAAAAGGTCTTATTACAATTAAAGACATCGAAAAGGTAATTGAGTTCCCTAATTCAGCGAAAGACAGCCAAGGAAGACTAGTCGTGGGAGCTGCTGTCGGGGTTACTGCAGACACGATGATCCGCGTTAAAGCTCTTGTGGAAGCTGGAGTAGATATTATTGTTATCGATACTGCGCATGGTCACTCAAAAGGCGTATTAGAAAAAGTGCGTGAAGTTCGGAATGAGTATCCTGATCTTGATATCGTAGCAGGAAATGTCGCTACCGCTGAAGCTACTCGTGATTTAATTGAAGCAGGAGCTAGTGTTGTAAAAGTCGGAATTGGGCCAGGTTCAATATGTACTACTCGTATTATTGCTGGAATTGGAGTACCTCAAGTGACTGCTGTATATGACTGTGCAACAGAAGCGAGGAAACATGGCGTGTCAATCATTGCTGATGGTGGTATCAAGTTTTCAGGTGATATTGTTAAAGCTCTAGCTGCAGGTGGACATGCCGTTATGTTAGGAAGTCTTTTAGCTGGGGTTTCTGAAAGTCCAGGAGAGCGTGAAATCTACCAAGGACGTCAGTTTAAAGTGTACAGAGGTATGGGTTCAATTGGTGCAATGGAAAAAGGGAGTAAAGACCGTTATTTCCAAGAAAATAATCAAAAATTAGTCCCAGAAGGTATTGAAGGCCGTATTCCTTATAAAGGACCTTTGACAGATACTATTCATCAATTAATTGGTGGAATTAGAGCTGGAATGGGGTATTGCGGGACGAAGACAATAACTGAGTTACGAGATAATGGTCAATTTATCCGTATTACAGGTGCCGGTTTAAGAGAGAGCCACCCTCATGATGTTCAAATTACGAAAGAAGCCCCAAATTACTCGGTTCAGTCATAGACAAATTGTTCAAAACCCTTAACATATCTGTAATAGATAGGTAATTTACCTATCTATTTTTTTATGATTAGATATGTTACAATACCGATTGTGTAATGAATAAAGAGGAGTGGTTGTTCATGTTTTTTAAATATAAAAAAGTAGTGTCCTATACGCTGCTTTGTGCAATTGCATTTGTAACTTTCTTTAGTTCGATCCAAAAAGTTGAGGCGAACATAGATTTAATAGCTGAATCTGCTATTTTAGTAGATGCTAATACGGGGAAAGTATTAATGGAAAAAAATGCTGATGTTATGTTACCACCAGCAAGTATGTCAAAGATGATGACGGAATATCTCGTTTTAGAGGCAATTCATAGTGGCTCTATTGCTTGGGATCAAACGGTTCCAGTTAGAAGCTTTATTAGAAATATGTCACACCAAGAAGGATCTTCAAATGTTTTATTAGATACAGAAACTGCTTATACTGTTCGAGAATTGTACGAAGCAATGGCAATTGAATCTGGAAATGCTGCAACGATTGCATTAGCAGAATTGATTGCGGGCGGTTCGTATGAGAGGTTTGTTGAACGTATGAATGAAAAAGCAGCAGAATTGGAACTTGGAGAGTATAGGTTTGTAAATTCTACAGGTTTACCTAATCGTTTTTATGGAGGGCAGCATGTTGCAGGGGCAGAAAATGACGAAAATCGTTTATCAGCCCGTGCAACTGCAAAGCTGGCCTTTCACTTAATTAATGATTTTCCTGAAATGTTAGATACAGCAAGTATTCCGATGAAGAGATTTCAAGGTGATGTGTTAACTGATGTTGATGTAGAAAATTGTTTAGAAGATTGGACATGTATGAAGAACTGGAATGACATGCTTCCTGGTTTAAAGCATGATTACCAAGGCATGTTAGGACTGAAAACGGGAACTACTAACGAGGCAGGGTTTTGTTTTACTGGGGTGGCCGAACGCAATGGTATTACTTTGATTTCAGTTGTAATGCGTTTAAAGAATTCGGATGAAAGGTTTATGGAGACACAACGCCTTTTAGATTATGGATTTAATAACTTCGTGCACCATGAAGTACATCTTGAAGATTTATTTGAAGAAGGTGTTGCGACGATCCCAGTAGTAAATGGAAAAGCACGTGAAGTGAAAATTTCAGTAAGTGAACCTTTGAAAGTTTTAATTAAATCAGGTGATGAAGAAGCTTTTCAACCTCTCCTAGAAATAGACCCTGCTTTAATGACAGATGACGGTGAATTAAAGGCACCAATTGAACAAGGTGAAGTGATCGGTACATTGTCTGCAGTATATAAAGGTGAAATTGAGTATGGCCACCTTTTCGGTCATGAATTAACTCATGAAATCGTTTTTGTTGAAACAGCAGAAGATGTGGAACGTGCAGGCTTCTTTAGCAGAGGAATGCGCGGGATTGGCGGTTTTTTCTCGAATGTATGGACGAGTGTTGCTGATACAGTAAAAGGTTGGTTTAACTAAATCCAACCTTCTTTATCTCTTTCATTTGCTTTACTTTAGAAAAGTGGTACAATAATTACTGAAAATTTATTATATTGTGCGCGTGTTGCTAGGTAGAATTACATAGCTACGATATACAACAACACGAAAAGCTTTAGAGAATCGTATAGGAGGAATTACTAATGGTACAAACGGGAACAGATCGTGTAAAACGTGGAATGGCAGAAATGCAAAAAGGCGGCGTCATTATGGACGTTATTAATGCAGAGCAAGCAAAAATAGCTGAAGCAGCTGGTGCAGTTGCGGTAATGGCATTAGAACGTGTACCTGCAGATATTCGTGCAGCAGGTGGAGTATCTCGTATGGCTGACCCAACAATTGTTGAAGAAGTAATGGGTGCAGTTTCTATTCCAGTAATGGCAAAGTGCCGTATCGGTCATATTGTTGAAGCTCGTATATTAGAAGCTCTAGGAGTAGACTATATTGATGAAAGTGAAGTTTTAACTCCTGCGGATGAAGTATATCACTTAAACAAAAACGAGTATACTGTACCTTTCGTATGTGGAGCTCGTGATATCGGTGAAGCATCTCGTCGTATTGGTGAAGGCGCAGCAATGCTTCGTACAAAAGGTGAGCCAGGAACAGGGAACATTGTAGAAGCTGTTCGTCACATGCGTATGATACAGTCACAAATCCGCAAGATTATTTCTATGTCAACAGACGAGTTAATGACAGAAGCTAAAAATACGGGCGCGCCTTATGAAGTTTTAGTTCAGATTCAAAAAGAAGGTAAATTACCTGTCGTTAACTTTGCAGCAGGTGGAATTGCAACTCCTGCAGATGCTGCATTAATGATGCAGTTAGGCGCAGACGGAGTTTTCGTTGGTTCAGGGATCTTCAAGTCAGATAATCCTGAAAAGTTTGCTCGTGCAATCGTTAGAGCAACAACACACTTCCAAGATTATGCGTTAATTGCTGAACTTTCTAAAGATTTAGGATCAGCTATGAAAGGGATTGAAATTTCATCTTTAAATCCTTCAGAGCGTATGCAAGAGCGCGGCTGGTAATTCCAACTGTTACTTGTAGAAAGGAAACTTTACTATGATTAAAATTGGAGTGCTTGCTCTTCAAGGTGCGGTACGAGAACATGTGAAATGTTTAGCTGCTCCTGATGTAGAAACTGTCATTATTAAAAAGGTTGAGCAATTAGAAGATATTGATGGTCTTGTTTTTCCAGGTGGAGAAAGTACGACGATGCGCAGGTTAATTGACGAATATGGTTTTTTTGAAGCTTTAAAGGAATTTGGAGAAAAAGGAAAACCAGTCTTCGGAACATGTGCGGGTCTTATACTAATGTCTAAACATATTGTTGGACAACCTGAAGGACATTTAGGATTTATGGATATGACGGTGCAAAGAAATGCATTTGGAAGACAACGGGAAAGCTTTGAAACAGATTTAATCGTTACAGGGATTGGTGATGATGTCCGTGCCGTTTTTATTCGTGCACCGCTCATCGTGGATGTTGACGAAAATGTAGAAATCCTTTCAAAGTTTAATGAAGAAATTGTTGTTGCAAGACAAGGGCATTATTTAGCCTGTTCGTTCCATCCTGAATTAACAGATGATCATCGTTTTCACCAATACTTCGTAGACATCGTACGTGAAAGACTAAGTTCAAAAGTACAAGCTTAACCATATATTTATTTAAAGCGTCGAAGGGATCTAGTAGTAATCATATTTTGTCATCAGAGAGTCGGTGGTTGGTGCGAACCGATCAAATGTGGTTGTGAATTCTGCCCCCTGAGTGAAATGTCAAAGGAAACTCCTGAAGCATTTCCGGTAACAGCCGTTAACTGTTTAAGAGGCATTCATGATTTATGGTGTAATGTAGTCATGGTTGCAAAAAGGGTGGCAACGCGGGTGCTCTCGTCCCTTATATTTAGGGACGGGGGCTTTTTGCGTTCTCTAATAAGTTTTATGAAGAGAGAAAAAAATTTTAAATGTCTCTTGAGTTTCTTACCCATAGGTATATACTTTCAAAAAATAAGGAAATAGTGAATAATGGAATTAGAATAGAAATGTCGTGGGAGGTTAAATGATGCTGGATATTAAGTTATTACGAAAAGACTTTGATGGTATTAAGAAAAAATTAGAAATGCGCGGTGAGGAATTATCAGGTATTGATCAATTTCAAGAACTGGATGAAAAAAGAAGAGCTATTATCGTAGAAGTTGAGGAGTTGAAAAGTAAGAGAAATGCCGTATCACAACAAGTTGCTCTATTAAAACGTGAGAAAAAGGATGCGGAACATCTTATTTTAGAAATGCGTAATGTATCTGATCAGGTGAAGACACTTGATGAACAATTACGTACAATTGAGGAACAACTAGATTATTTATTATTAACCATTCCTAATGTCCCTCATGAGTCAGTACCTGTTGGTAATAGTGAAGATGATAATGTAGAAGCGAGACAATGGGGAGAGAAACCAAACTTTTCATTTGAGCCAAAGCCTCATTGGGACCTAGCAACAGATTTAGATATATTAGACTTTGAACGAGCAGCAAAGGTGACTGGAAGTCGTTTTGTATTTTATAAAGGACTTGGAGCAAGATTAGAACGTGCTTTGTTAAACTTCATGATGGATTTACATGACGATGAACATGGGTACGAAGAGATTTTACCACCATATATGGTAAATCGTTCAAGCATGATTGGAACAGGACAATTGCCAAAGTTTGAAGAAGATGCCTTTAAAATTCGTGAAGAAGATTATTTCTTAATTCCAACAGCTGAAGTTCCTGTTACCAATTTACATCGAGATGAAATTCTTTCTGTTGACCAGTTACCAATTGCCTACACTGCATTTAGTGCATGCTTCCGTTCAGAAGCTGGTTCTGCAGGTCGAGATACACGAGGACTGATTCGTCAGCACCAGTTTAATAAAGTAGAACTTGTACGGTTTGTGAAACCGGATGACTCTTATGATGAATTAGAAAAGCTAACAGGACATGCTGAAAAAGTTTTACAACTATTAAAACTTCCATATCGTGTGATGAGCATGTGTACGGCTGACCTTGGGTTTACAGCTGCCAAAAAGTATGATTTAGAAGTTTGGATACCAAGCTACGGGACGTACCGAGAGATTTCTTCTTGCAGTAATTTCGAGGACTTCCAAGCTAGACGAGCAAATATCCGCTTTAAAAGAGACGCAAAAGGGAAAACTGAGTTTGTTCATACATTAAATGGGTCTGGATTAGCATTAGGTCGAACAGTTGCAGCGATCTTGGAAAACTACCAACAAGAAGATGGCAGTGTTATCATTCCAGAAGTGCTTCGTCCTTATATGAGGAACAAAACAGTAATAAAAGCAAAATAAAGTAAATTTTAGGTCAAGCTATAGTAAAGCTTGGCCTTTTTTCTTTACAAAATTTTTAAGTAAGTTTTATTAGAAAAGCACCATAAATAGGAATACGAATTACAAGTTTTGCATATTCGTAAAAAAAAACGAGTGTTTTTTCTAATTTCGAAATAGAACTTTTTTCAAAAATTAGTTTTTGTAAGGGCTTTCAATCGCTTGCTATTACTAGTTTGTTAGATTTTTTACTATAAAAATCTTTAAAAATGAAAAAACGAATATTGCAATTGTATACGATATTACTTATAATGAGCATATTGAATTAAAAGTTTTTACGAAATTTACAGAAATATTAATTTAATAGTGTAGATTTTCGTAAAGATTTTTAAGTGGACTTATTTGAAATCGTAAAGTGATGTGGTAGCATGAGTAAATTAGATACTATGGATTTTGCTATATTAGGATATTTACAGGAAAATGGCAAAAGATCTTATACTGAGATTGCTAAATTGTTGGACGTAAGTGAAGGCACAATTCGAACAAGAATTAACCGCATGCTAAAAGAAAATGTGTTTGAGTTTGTAATTCATACTAACCCAAATAAAGTAGGTTTAAACGTTCAAGCGATTATTGGCATTTCAACCAAGTTGGGAAGTCAGGAAAAGATTGCAGATCAACTAAATCAATATTCAGAAGTACGCTTTGTCGGTGCCTTCTCAGGAAGACACGATTTAATCATACAAGCTTACTTTAAAAATAACGAAGATTTAGTTCATTTTGTAAATAAAGAGTTGGCTAAAATGGACGGTATAATAAGTGCTGACGTTAATATAGAGTTAAAGCAATATAAAGACTCATTTTCTTACGTACAAGAAAAAAATGCTTAGATTATTTAGAAGTAACTATCACAAAAAATAAATCGCAGCAAGAAAAATTGCAGAGTAGATTGAGGTGCAAGAATGGATAAAAATGTTCTCTTAGAAGTAAAAGGATTAAAAACGCAATTCTTTATGGACGAAGGTAAGGTAGCAAAAGCTGTCGATGGAGTAGATTTTGAAATTCGCAAAGGTGAAACACTTGCTCTTGTAGGAGAATCAGGTAGTGGAAAAAGTATTACATCTCTATCGATTATGCAACTTATTCAATCACCGCCAGGGAAAATTGTAGCAGGGTCTATCAAGTTAGAAGGAAAAGACTTGCTGAAGTTATCAGAAAAAGAAATGACAAATGTCCGCGGTAATGATATTGGGATGATTTTCCAAGAGCCGATGACATCATTAAACCCGGTATTCACAATTGGTAATCAAATTGCAGAACCGTTAATGAAGCATAAGAAAATGAAGAAAAAAGAAGCATATGCTAAAGCGCTTGAGCTACTAAAATTAGTAGGTTTCCCGCGTGCAGAGGAAATTATTAGTGAATATCCTCACCAACTTTCTGGTGGTATGAGACAACGTGCTATGATTGCAATGGCACTTTCCTGTAATCCGAAGCTTTTAATTGCTGACGAGCCTACTACTGCTCTTGATGTTACCATTCAAGCACAAATCTTAGACTTAATGATAGATATGAAAGAAGAGTTTGGTTCATCAATTTTAATGATTACGCATGATTTAGGAGTTGTAGCAGAAACGGCTGATCGTGTAATGGTTATGTACGGTGGACAAATTGTAGAAAGTGCTGATGTAAAAGAATTATTTACAGATCCAAAGCATCCGTATACAGTAGGTCTACTGGCTAGTATGCCGCAAATTGATGATGATAAAGAACGTCTAGAAGCTATTCCTGGGATGGTTCCACCAGCCCATAATTTCCCACAAGGTTGTCGATTTGCTCCACGTTGTAAACATGCTATGGAGAAGTGTACAAACGACGTACCAGAACTTTATGAAGCAGGGCCAGGACATAAAGTGCGTTGTGTTCTTTATGACGGAAAGGAGTAAATAATGTCTAACAAAGAGAATTTACAACAAGATCGAGAGAAATTAGTAGAGGTAAGAAATTTAAAAAAATACTTTCCAGTCAAAGGTGGCATTCTTGGACGTCAAGTTGGAAATGTAAAAGCTGTAGATGATATTAGTTTTGATATATATAAAGGTGAAACATTAGGTATAGTTGGAGAGTCAGGATCGGGTAAATCCACAATGGGACGTGTTTTACTTCGTTTACTAGATCCAACTTCAGGCACGATTAAATTTGAAGGTCAAGATATTTCTACTATTAGTCAAAGAAAACTACGACCATTACGTAAAGACATGCAGATGGTGTTCCAAGATCCGTATGCATCACTGAATCCTCGTATGAGTGTAGGCGAGTTAATCGAAGAGCCAATGATTGTTCAGAACACGATGTCAGCAAAAGAACGTAAAGACATGGTTGTAGAACTATTAGGTAAAGTAGGGTTACCTGCTGAAGCTCGTATGAAGTATCCGCATGAATTTTCAGGTGGACAACGTCAACGTATTGGGATTGCTAGATCTTTATCAACCAAACCAAAATTTATTATTGGTGATGAACCTGTATCTGCACTTGATGTATCCGTTCAATCACAAGTATTAAATATTATGGATGATTTACAAGATGAGTTTGGTCTTACTTACCTATTTATTGCACATGACTTAAGTGTTGTTAAACACATCAGTGATCGTGTTGCGGTTATGTATTTAGGTAGAATTGCTGAAATTGCACCTAAACATTCATTGTATGACAAGCCACTACATCCATATACACAGGCGTTATTATCTGCAGTACCATCAACAAATGTCCATGTGAAGAGAGATAAAATCAAGCTTTCTGGTGACTTGCCGAGTCCGTCAAATCCACCAACAGGTTGTGCGTTCCACACGAGATGTCCTCAAGCACATGATCGTTGTAAAGCTGAACGTCCTGATTTAACTGACATGGGAGGCGGCCATTACGTCGCATGTCACTTGTATACAGAGCCAGAACCAAAGATTGAACCAAAAGAAGTTTAATACATGCTTTTACCTTTTGGGGAGGTGATTGTTCAAAGGAGAAACGTTTGAAACATAGCTTTAAATAGTTATTTTATGTATTAAAGACATTTTCAGGGGGGAAAACAAAATGAAGAAAAGTTTAGCATTAATGTTAGCTGGTGCATTATCACTAGGTACGATCCTCGCTGCTTGTGGTGGCGGCGGAGAAGAAGCACCAACAACTGATCCAACAGAAGATACTGAGCAAGGTGAAGAGCAAGCTGCAGGTGAGCCACAAGAAGGCGGTACATTAAATGCTGCTATGTTCTCAGCTCCAGCTGGTCAATTTAACCCAATTTTCTATTCTGACTCTTATGAGGCAAACATCTTAGACCTTACACATGAAGCTCTAATTTCTCTAGATGAGGAGTTACAATGGATTCCATCACTTGCTAAAGAGTGGGAATTTAATGATGAGTATACTGAATTAACTTACTTCTTAAATGAAGATGTTAAATGGCATGATGGTGAAGACTTTACTGCAGATGACGTAGTATTCACATATACTGCAATCGCTGACCCTGATTATACAGCTGCTGGTGGAGTACGTGTTGACTACGTAAACCAATTAGTTGGCTATGAAGAGTATTTAGCTGGTGAAGCTGATACTTTAGCAGGTGTTGAAGCAGTAGATGAGTTCACTGTTAAATTTACATTCAAAGAGCCTAGTATTACTGCAAACCAATATACTAGTTTCCCAATTATTCCTAAGCATGTATTTGAAGATGTAGCTGTAAAAGACATGCCTGAGCATGCAGCTTCTCGTAATGCTGGTGATGTAGTGGGTACAGGTCCTTTCCAATTAACTGATATTTTAGAAGGACAACAATATGTTTTAGAGCGTAACGAAGATTACTGGCAAGGTAAGCCATACCTTGATCGTGTAGTTTGGAAAGTAGTTAACCAAGACGTAATGCTTGGTCAACTTCAAAACGAAGAGCTTCACATGGTAGGTCTTCCTGGTGGAGTACCAGCAGCTGATGCTTCTGATGTAGAAGCAATGCCAAACGTAACTCTAGTTCAAGACCAAGACTTCGGTTATCAATACATGGGCTTCAAGCTTCACCACTCTCAAGGTGAGCAAAGTGACTGGACTGACAAGTCTGGATGGGTTCCTAACGAGAAGTTACAAGATGTTAACTTACGTCAAGCAATTGCACACGCTGTTAACCGTCAAGGATTTGTAGATGGATTACTTCATGGTTCTGGTACTGTTTTAAATGCTCCATTCCCTGAAGCTTCTTGGGCATTTAATCCAGATGCAGTTAATCAGTATGATTATGATTCAGAAAAAGCTAACGAAATTTTAGATGAAGCTGGATACACTGAAAGAGATGCAGAAGGATTCCGTTTAGGTTTAGATGGTGAAGAGCTTACTTTAAATCTTGACTTCCCTACTGGAAACCAAGTTCGTGAGCGTACAGCTCCAATCATTAAAGAAAACTTAGAAGCTGTAGGTCTTCGTGTAAACATGCGTAGCCCTCGTGAAGCTGCTGCTCACTTTGAGATGGTTGAGAAAAACAACACGGATTGGGATCTTTACTTAGCTGGATGGGGACTATCAACAGGTGACCCAGATCCATCTGGTATCCACAGATCAACAGCACCATACAACTATTTACGTTGGGATAACGCAGAAAGTGATGAGTTACTATCAAAAGCATTACAAACACCAGAAGCATTTGACCTAGAGTACCGTCAACAAATTTACGGTGATTGGGCAAACCTTTATTCTCAAGAGCTTCCTGCATTACCGCTATACAGTGCAAACGTAAACGTTGCATTTAACACTAAGTTCCACGGCTGGACTGTAAAACCTCGTAATGTAAATGCTGACTCGCATTTATGGTGGTTAGAACAATAATTTTCTTTTAGTAGAAGTACATGGGTGCATGGTCTAGACCTGCTATGCACCCCCTTTTACTGAGTAGGAGGAGGACAATCATGTATAAGTACATCATTCGAAGGGTCTTGCAATTTATACCTATGCTTTTTATCGTCACAGTTGTTATTTTTGCATTAGCGTATGCAGCACCTGGAGACCCGTTATCTGGTGAAATTTTAGATCCAAATATTCCGGCTGAAGTGTTGGAAGAGCGAAGAGAAGCATTAGGGTTAAATGACCCCGTACCAGTTCAATATTGGAATTGGTTATCTTCTGTAGCAGTAGGTGATTTTGGACAATCCATGCACTATACAGGACGTTCAGTAAGTGAACTCATTAGTTCACGTATTATGAACACGTTATATCTATCATTATTCGCACTTTTTATAACGATCGTAGTTGCGATTCCAATTGGAATTTATTCTGCGAGAAAACCATATTCTTTGCTTGACTATAGTGCAACTACATTTGCTTTTCTCGGTCTTGCAACTCCTAACTTCTTTGCAGCCTTAATTGGTATTTACGTATTTTCATTCCAGTTAGGTTGGTTCCCGTCACAAGGAACAGTTTCAACGATCGGTTTGACAGGATTCGAGTTATTCTTTGATAAATTGAGACACTTGGTTTTACCTGGATTTACTCTTGGGTTAGCAAGTACTGCTATTTATATGCGTTATATGAGAACTGAAATGATGGAAGTTATGGGTAGTGACTTTATTCGTACAGCGAAAGCAAAAGGTTTAGGGCCAAGACCTGTACTATATAAGCACACTCTTCGAAATGCATTAATTCCGATTATTACGCTACTCGGTTTTGAATTTGGAACATTGTTAAGTGGAGCTGTTATTACTGAAGCTGTTTTTAACTATCCTGGATTAGGAACACTGTTCTTAAATTCTATTATGAATAGAGATTATCCAGTTATTATGGCAATCAATTTACTATTAGCGGTAACGATCCTTATAGGTAACTTACTTGCTGATATTTTCTATGCTGTAGTAGATCCAAGAATACGTTACGATTGAGGTGAGCGCGATGAATAATACAACTAATGTTGAACAAACACAAAAACCTGCAAAAAGTGCGAGCCCTTTACAGCTTGCAATGCGTCGCTTCCTTCGTAATAAACTTGCAGTTGCTGGGATTTTTATATTAATATTCTTTGTCCTAATAGCACTTTTTGCACCTTTATTAACAACACATGACCCTACAAAGTCAAATCTTATGAATGTAATGGCCAAACCTAGTGCAGAACATTGGTTAGGAACAGATAGTTCTGGACGAGATAACTTTGCACGTATGGTATACGGTTCGCGAATCTCATTAACAGTTGGTGTCGCAGCCATGGCCTTTACATTAATGATTGGTGTTGTTTTAGGTTCATTAGCAGGGTATTATGGTGGTAAAATTGACAGCTTAATTATGAGGGCTGCTGACTTAATGCTCATATTCCCGTTTTTATTACTTGTTTTAACAGTTATGGCCATCTTAGAAAAAATAAATGTACCAATCTTTGTTACAATTATTGCACTAACCACATGGCCAAATATAACGAGGATTTTACGTGGTACGTTCTTAGCTCTACGTGAAAAGGAATTTATATTAGGTGCTCGTTCTATCGGATGTTCTGACTTCCGAATTATTGTTAAGCACTTCTTACCAAATGCTGTTGGTCCAATCATTGTAAATGCAACATTAATGATGGCAACGATGATTATTATCGAGTCAGCTCTAAGCTTTATCGGTTTCGGTATACCTCAACCAACTCCAACATGGGGTAACATGGTTACGGAAGCGAGAAGTCTGCGAGTATTAACTCAGCATCCAGAAGCATGGATTCCGCCTGGTTTGGCTATACTATTCACAGTACTAGCGATTAACTTCATCGGTGATGGACTCCGAGATGCTTTTGATCCGAAAACAAAACGTTAAAAAAATCCCTGCCTATGCAGGGGTTTTTTTTCAACTTCATGAATAAGAAGTTGTTACTGAATAATAATTTCTAATAGATTGTAGTAGAGAGGAATGTACGAATGAGAGATAATAAGTCGAATAATCATTTGAAGAAAAGTGAACTTCACGCGATGGAAAAAACATTTCTTCGATGGGTGAGTGTTAAAAGACTAGAGGAAGAAATACAACAGCGTGGGAAGGAAAGGCCTTAATACATATGAACTGTCAATATTCAGATGAATACTTTATGCAATTAGCGATTGAAGAAGCAAAGAAAGCTATGCAAATGGATGAAGTACCAATTGGCGCTGTTATTGTGAAAGATAATCATGTCGTTGCTTCTGCCTTCAATTTAAGAGAAAAAACACAACAAGCTAATGCACATGCCGAAATGTTAGCGATTGAAAAGGCGTGTGAACAGTTAAAAAGCTGGAGGTTAATAGACTGCACGTTATACGTAACGTTGGAACCTTGTCCAATGTGTGCTGGTGCAGTTGTGCAGTCACGTGTAAAGCGTGTTGTATATGGTGCAGTTGACCCTAAAGCAGGTTGCGCTGGAACTTTTTATAATTTATTAAGTGATGAACGTTTTAACCATCAAGCTGAAGTAACCAAAGGTGTACTAGAAGAACAATGTGCCCAAATGCTAAAAGACTTTTTCAAAGCGTTAAGACAAAAACATAGGATTAATAAATAACAGAACAATATATGTGGTATAATACAATTAGCAAGATAATAGGTTTTTACTCACTAGGGAAATAAAAACCACTACAAGAAATGTATTACTATTGCATTCTTTATTAAAAACCTCTATACTAGGTTATGCGTCACATAAGAGGCGCACTTAAAATTGTTATTAAATTTGTCGTGCTAGGTGGGGAGGTAGCGGTGCCCTGTACTCGCAATCCGCTGTAGCGAGGCTGAATCCCTTCTCAAGGTCTTGTTGTCGTAAGGTCTGACCTAAGTAAGTGGTGTTGACGTTTGGGTTCTGCGCAACGGAAACCCATGAACCCTGTCAGGTCCGGAAGGAAGCAGCAGTAAGTGGACCCTTCCGTGTGCCGCAGAGTCGCCTGGGCTGAGCTAACTGCTTAGGTAACGCTTGGGGCAACTTGATCGAAGGAAGGTGCACGGCTTTATATATGATATGTGAAACAGCTTTTTATAAGCTGTTTTTTTATTTGTCTTTTGAAAAAACAAGTGTAGTTAAGGTATAATGAAATCAATAGTGACCGAGGAGGAGAAGTCGTTGGGATATCAAGCACTATATCGTGTATGGCGCCCACAGCAATTGGGAGATATTGCGGGACAAGAACATATAACGAAAACGCTGCAAAATGCGTTAGTACATAATAAATTTTCCCATGCGTATCTCTTCACAGGACCTAGAGGAACAGGGAAAACAAGTGCTGCTAAAATTGTTGCAAAAGCAATAAATTGTGAACAAGCACCAGTCCCTGAACCGTGTAATGAGTGTAAGTCGTGTAAAGGAATTACGGACGGATCAATAGTAGATGTTATTGAAATTGATGCGGCTTCAAATAATGGTGTAGATGAAATACGAGATATTCGCGATAAAGTAAAATTTGCACCAAATGAAGTTCGTTATAAGGTTTATATTATTGATGAAGTTCATATGCTTTCTACAGGTGCTTTTAATGCGCTTTTAAAAACGTTAGAAGAGCCGCCAAAGCATGTCATTTTTATTTTAGCAACAACAGAGCCACATAAAATTCCTTTAACGATTATCTCTCGCTGTCAGCGTTTTGATTTTAAAAGGATCTCAAATGAAGCTCTAGTCGGAAGAATGAAATTTATCGTAAGTCATTATGATACTGAAGTAAACGATGATGCTCTTCAGATGGTAGCACGGGCTTCCGATGGAGGAATGCGTGATGCACTCAGTTTACTAGATCAAGCGATGTCCTATTCAGAAGGAACGGTAACATTAGAAGACGTTCTTTCGATTACGGGGGCAGTATCGCAAAACTTCTTAACTGAAATTGTTAACGGAATTCAAGAAAAAGACTCTGTTAAAGCATTAAAAGCCGTTAATTTGCTCCTTTCTGAGGGGAAAGATCCCCAACGCTTTATAGAAGACTTGATCTATTACTATCGTGATATTCTTTTATATCAAACGGCTCCTTCACTTGAGTCGATGTTAGAGAGAGCTAAAGTGGATGATGCGTTTAAGAAATTGACTACAGAAATATCAGCTGCATCTATATATGAGTGGTTACACTTATTAAGTGAGAGTCAGCAAGCGATGAAGTGGGCGACACAAGGAAAGATCTTTTTAGAACTAGCGATTGTTAAACTATGTCAGTCTTCTACATCACCAGTAGCTGAACATGTTGACAATGAAAAGGTGACTTCTCTCCAAACTAGGTTAGAAAGTTTAGAGAAAGAATTAAAAGATTTAAAATCAGGACAAGTAATAACAACATCCAATGAAAAGCGCAATGAGATCAGTAAACCTTTACAGCGTAAAAGTTCTGGTTCTATCGGTAGTAAAGGAGTACCACCTCAAGTAAAAGAGGTTTTAAAGAAGGCAACGAAACAAGATTTACAATTAGTTAGTAGTCAGTGGGGACAGGTAATGGACCAAATAAAGCAACATAGTGTTCCTGCGCAAGCTTGGTTAAGTGATTGTAAACCAGTTGCCGCTTCAAGTGGTCATATTGTTCTGGCGTTTCAAAATGAAATGCATAGAGATATGATAGAAACGAAATTTCGAGCTAATGTAGAAACAGTTCTTCAACAAGTTTATCAAAAACAAATCGGTTTCTTTTCTATTTTATCCATTCAATGGGACAAAATAAAAGAAGACTTCTTAAAAGAACAACGTGGTGATACATCGCAACCAGAAGAAGATCCGATTGTTGACGAAGCCATTAAATTAGTGGGTTCGGATTTAATAGAAATTGTAGAAAGTAAATAATACTTGGAGGTATGTAAAAATGAAAAACATGGGACAAATGATGAAACAAGTACAAAAAATGCAAAAACAAATGATGCAAGCACAGGAAGAGTTAAAGGAAAAAACAGTAGAAGCAACAGCAGGTGGCGGAATGGTTACTGTTGTAGCAAGTGGAGATAAGCGTATCCTAGATATTAAAATCTCTGAAGAGGTTGTCGATCCTGACGATGTAGATATGTTACAAGATTTAGTGTTAGCAGCGATGAATGAAGCTCTGAAAAAAGTGGATGAATTAATTGAACAGGATATGGGTAAATATACAAAAGGAATGAACATGCCAGGTATGTTTTAATGGAATGTAGTACCTAAGGGGAGGTCAACTGTTTGCAATATCCTGAACCTATAGCAAAATTAATGGAAGGCTTTATGAGATTGCCAGGCATCGGCCCAAAAACAGCCAGTCGTCTGGCCTTTTTTGTTCTAGATATGAAAGAGGATGATGTTTTAGATTTTGCAAAAGCCTTAGTAAATGCGAAGCGGAATTTAACCTATTGTTCAGTCTGCCACAATATTACGGATACCGATCCGTGTCGTATATGTGAGGATACGAAAAGAGACCGTTCGATCATTTGCGTTGTTCAAGATGCAAAAGATGTCATTGCAATGGAAAAAATGAAAGAATACTTCGGTTTATATCACGTCTTACATGGAGCGATATCGCCAATGGATGGGGTAGGTCCTGAAGATATAAAAATTCCTGAGCTTTTAAAGCGACTTCAAGATGAAACGGTACAAGAAATTATCATTGCAACGAACCCTAATATTGAAGGTGAAGCAACAGCAATGTATATTTCACGTTTAGTTAAGCCTACAGGTATAAAAGTCACTCGTATTGCTCATGGGCTGCCTGTTGGTGGAGATTTAGAGTATGCAGATGAAGTTACGTTATCAAAGGCCATTGAAGGAAGACGAGAGATATAATTTTTTCTTTGATTGGAGCGGGCGAAATGTTCTTTAAGAAAAAACATCGTATTCGTAAAGAGGAAAACGAGAGACTTTTAACATTAATTGATGAGATGAAACAAAAGCTAACAAATCATCAATTGCTCGTAAATAAAAGTTTAGATCCTTCACCAATGGTTCTTAATGAACTAAAAGTGACTGAAGCCAAGTATTTGTTTTTATTACGAGAAGCGAGAATAAGACACACAACAAAGAGCGATAAGGGTTAATATCCTATCGTTCTTTTTTTATGGCTTGTTTCATATATGTAGTAGTAGAAACTTGGACAAGAAATGAACTATTTTGATTTTAAATTTAGAAACGGTAAGAAAGGGGAAAAGAAGAGTGGATCCTATTTTAATTGTTGCCTTAATTGGCGGCCTTATCTTTCTTCTATTAATAGTAGGAGCTCCTATCAAACCACTGCGGTTTGTAGGCCAGGCAGCAGTAAAGTTGATGATTGGAGCCCTATTTTTATTCTTTTTGAATGCATTTGGGTCTTTAATTGACTATCACATACCTATTAACATGATAACTGCATCAGTTTCAGGGTTTTTAGGTATCCCAGGCGTCCTGTTATTAGTTGCAATTGAACAATTTGTTTTATAGAATGAATGAGGGACTAAAAGTTCCCTCATTTTTTTATGAAAAAGTGTTGCATAATTATTTATTACATGATATATTATTACTTGTCGCTAACGAGCAGTTGATCTGATTAAAAAAACATGTTGACACTTCGGTAACGACTTGTTATAATAATCAAGTCGCTATAAAGGCGACAAATAAAAGTTCTTTGAAAACTGAACAAAAAGCCAAGCGAAATAAATGAGATACATGATATCTCGTCAATGTTTTAAAAAACGTCACGTTTGTGACAGTGAGCTATATCAAACACTTTTATGGAGAGTTTG
>NZ_JBLWFS010000042.1:0-22626 GCF_048323755.1 Alkalihalobacterium sp. APHAB7 | reverse complement strand
CATCGCTAAGTGCAGTTAATCAGGCAATAGATCCGGAAGGATCAGCCCAAAAAAGCTCCGAACATCGTTTTTTGATGCTCGGAGCTTTTTTATGACTATTTTGGACCAGTTATGTCCCAGCCTCTTTCTTGTAGAAGATAATAACTCGCCTTTTAATCAACCGCAAAAATACAAATAGGAGTACTCCTACTAATGCACCAAACGTGTTTAATATAACATCGTCAATATTTGCAACACGATACGTAAACATAAACTGACTGGATTCAATAAAAATGGATATAATACAGCCGGTAATTGTAACCTTTATAATGACTTTTTTTAACTGTTTCATTGCAAATAGAAGTAAAAAACCGAACGGCATAAATAACACAATATTTCCCACTAATATGGTAATTGGATCCATTATATCTTTACTAAAAACAGTGATTCGGTAAATACTTCTAAAAGGAATTAAATTATAATTGCGACCACCTGGTCCTTCAGCTCCAAGTGAAGCTCCATAATTCCAAGCAAACAACGTGACATAAAAAAGTAAACATAAATAAATAACAAATAGAACAAGAGCAAAGGCTCTTATTTGTTGAGAAGAAGATAAATTTTGTTTGTTATTGTTATTAATAGAAAACACGTCCTTCTAATCCACATCCTAAGTTAACCTTTGTTTCATTATTGATTTTTTGGGACGATTAGACAAGACTTTTCCTTCTCAAATTTTTGATGAATTTCAACACTTTTCAACACCACGTTTTTGCATTATTTTTAATACCGCTTCTTTCGGTTCCCAACAGTTAAATTGATAATTTGGTTTTGTTTCGTACTTTAAACGCGAACAAAAATAATGGGTATTTCCATTGTTTTTTAACACTCTAAAGTGCTTGCAAGCAGCACAGCAATGATATTGTTCTTTACCCATACTATCTCCTCTTTAATTCTTTTACTTCATGATAGCATGGTACTATTTACGTTACGAGCAAAAAGTATTGCCAACAGCAGCTCAACACACTCAAATATGAGGTTAACCATCAAAAAAAGTGCCAGGCCTCAACTGAGATGATGCTATCGGTTATAGCACTCCATCAAAATTGAGGTCAACTAGCACTTAACGCTTACCCTTTTGGCGGGACATAATCAGGATGTTCATTTCCTTTTGTATTCATTTTCTTACCATTATTAGAGTCACTTTTTCTAGGCTGTGTACCTAGGTGATTTGGGCGAAACTTATCAAATGCGTGCTTTGACTTTGCCATGGTTCTCCCCCTTTCTCTAACTATAATGTAAGCAGAAAGAGTGTGAATCATAAGTGGCAGTTTTTGATAAGAAAGTGCAAGGTCCAGTATAGCGACGTACGGACTGGAACCGCCGTATGAGTTAAAAGAAACACGGTCATTGGTACTACGTCGAATGTATTTACTTGCTCTCAATTTATGCTTACTTTACGTGTAAAAAAAGACCGGTGCAATTACCGGTTTTTCATTATCAATAACAGACCTAGTCCCTTAAAATGCCACACCATTTTCCTTCTGAATTTTTTGTTCCCAGCGCTCTTCAATTTTCTCAAGCGCTTCTTTATCATTCATTAGTTGCCGTTTATTTTCCTGAACTAATTCCTCAAATGATAATTTTCTAATTTTTCTCATGTATATCACTCCTAACAAATAGTATCACTATTTTTACTGTTATAGAGTGAATTTATACCTAATTGTAAGAAAACTCTTACTTTATATTATATTTGTGGTTCTAAAAACCTATTGTGCTCCTTGTTTTTCCTGTGGACTTATATAGATCTGTCCTCCTTCATCCATTGTCATTAGAAAGATGTCTTTATAGCTTCCATAACCATGCTTGGTCACTTGTTCTCTTAACCAATCGACGGTCCCAATTTTTTTAACATTAGCCAAAATAATATTTCCATCTTCAATAAGTACGGTTGGATACCCTTTTTTAGCAGTTTCTAGGGACATATCCTGTGGAGTTATCGAATCGTATTGACTTTTTTTAATGACACTAATCTGTCCATTTGCTTCTAATATAGCATAATCGACCTCGTTTAAATTCGTTTCAAGCAAGCGCATATCCATTAATAAAGAATCGATCGTAACTTTGGCTTTTGTCATTTGCTCTTTTAAGATCTTTCCATGTCGAATTAAAATGATCGGTTCATCTTCCACAACTCTTCTAAATCGTGGAGTATGTAGCGATATTACGGTTAACGCTAAATGCAGCCCTACAATTAACCCTGCTGCTGCTAACGGCCCACCTAATGGGAGTTCACCACTTGATAGCGGTTCCCCAACAATATCACCAATAATTACGCCGAAAATAAAATCAATTGGGTTAACAGTACTTAGGGATCGCTGACCTAAAATCTTAACCAAAAGAAAAACATAAACATATACAATAAGTGCTCGTATTAAAAATCCATACACTGCTAAATCAGGTGACCCTGTCCAAAATTCAAACATGTAATGTATACTCCTTTCTAAATTAAACAGGCTGACTCAAGCAAAGTAAAATACACCACTTATATTGGGTGTATACACAGTTGGAGTCAGCCCGCCCGTCTTAGCCTTGAAAGAAGCCATATTGAGAAATATTTTCGTTTCAACAAACCGATTTTTACTGATTTTGATTAAATTGCGGCTCCTCGTTTAATACTTGCTGATATCGACCCTCAAGTAGATTACAGATATTTTTTTGCTGTTGAGCTAATTGTTCAAACATTTGCTTTGCTTGTTGATTTTCTGTTTCTAACGAAAATTGCACAAGACTAGCCTGAACACTTTGGGCTTGTGCAAGTGCTTGTTGCATTTGCGTTTGAACTGTCATATTTTCCTTACTCCTTACTTGTCCATGTCGCGGCTCATTTTTTCAGATTCTACTTCTGCATAAGATGCAAATTCTTCAGTATGGTTCTTTTTCCCTTGCTTCTTAGCATTGTTATTTCGGTTGGCATTTGCATTGCCTTTTTTCGTACGTCCCATTTCTTTTTTCCTCTCTTTCAAAGAAGTTTTTATTTTTCGTTCATAGGTTTGGCTAAAGTAGAAAAAAATATGAATGTAAAATGGAAGGGGGACTTAAAATGTCTAGCAAGTCAAACGAAGAAATTCAATCGATACTTAATCACCTGAATGATTGGAAAGGAGAACAGCTTTCTATTGAGAAACAGGAACGAGATGATGTAGACAAAAATACTCTGTCACTTGAGGAAGTGGAAATCGTTGAACAAGTAGAAGATACCGATGATTATGTTGACCCGTACACTATTCAATTAAGAGGTAAGGGCACAGTCGTTCATACAAATGGAAAAGCTAAACTTCCATTAAATAGTTATGAGTTACCGATCCGACAACTGTTATCATTTGAAACATCTAAAGAATTTATGACCATTAAGACAGACCGGGCTACGTATTATATTAAGAAATAATATCATCAATGTTACTAGTGTTACGCATCTTTACATTTTATAAAATAAAACAAGGCTGACCCAATGGTCAGCCTTGTTTATTTATGAATTAAGCATTTGCTTTTTCGTTAGCTAGTTTGTTACGAAGAATCATTTGAAGAATTCCACCGTGACGGTAGTATTCAATTTCAACTTCACTATCAAAACGAGTTAGTACATCAAATTGCGTTTTGTTTCCAGCTTCGTCTGTTGCTGTAACTGTTACGATATCACGAGGTTTAACATCGTTAGTAACGGCTACTTCGAACGTTTCTTTTCCAGTTAAGCCTAATGTTTCAGCACTTTCACCTTCTAAGAATTGAAGCGGAAGAACACCCATTAATACTAGGTTAGAACGGTGGATACGCTCATAGCTTTCAGCAATAACTGTCTTAACGCCAAGTAGGTTTGTACCTTTAGCTGCCCAGTCACGTGAGCTTCCCATTCCGTAGTCTTTCCCAGCTAAGATTGCAAGACCTGTTCCGTCTTCTTTATACTTCATAGCCGCATCATAGATTGCCATTACATCACCAGTTGGCCAGTAAGTTGTATATCCACCTTCTGTACCAGGAGCAACTTGGTTACGGATACGGATATTTGCAAACGTACCACGCATCATTACTTCATGGTGTCCACGACGAGAACCATATGAGTTAAAGTCTACAGGCTCAACACCTTTAGAAACTAAGTATTTTCCAGCTGGAGTAGTGCTGCTGAATGAACCAGCAGGTGAAATATGGTCAGTTGTAACTGTATCACCAAATTTACCTAGTACACGTAAACCAGATAATGGCTTAACTTCGCCTGGCTCTTTTGAAAGTCCTTCGAAATACGGAGGATTAGCGATGTAAGTAGACTCATCATCCCACTTATACAGCGCATCTTCTGTTGTTTCGATTTCGTTCCAACGCTCATTACTTTCGAATACATCGTTATATTCTCTACGGAACAACTCAGGAGTTACTGTCTGTTCTACAACAGCTGCAATTTCTTCAGCAGTTGGCCAAATATCTTTAAAGAATACATCGTTTCCGTCTTTATCTTTACCAATTGGATCGTTCTTAAGATCAACATCTACAGTACCTGCTAATGAGTAAGCAACTACTAATGGAGGTGAAGCTAAGTAGTTTGCTTTCACTAACGGGTGAATACGTCCTTCAAAGTTACGGTTACCAGAAAGTACAGAAGTAACTGTTAGGTCATTGTCAGCGATTGCTTTTTCAAGCTCGTCAGCAAGAGGACCTGAGTTACCGATACAAGTTGTACAGCCGTAACCAACGATGTTATATCCTAATTGCTCAAGGTAAGGAAGTAGTCCAGAGTCACGTAAGTAGCCTGTTACAACTTTTGAACCTGGCGCTAAAGATGTTTTTACATACTCAGGAACTTGCAAGCCTTTTTCTACAGCTTTCTTCGCAACAAGACCTGCCCCTACTAAAACGTACGGGTTAGATGTATTTGTACAGCTTGTAATTGCAGCAATTGCAATTGCACCTGTTTTCATAGTTGTTTCATTACCATTCGCTAGTTGAACTGTAACTTCTTTATTAAACTCATCTTTAGAAAGACCTAAACCTTGAGTTCCTTGAGGTGCCACTACCGCATTGCGGAAAGATTCCTGCATTTGAGAAAGTGGTACAAGGTCTTGTGGACGTTTAGGACCTGAAAGGTTAGCTTCAATTTCAGAAAGGTCAAGTTCTACTACGTCAGTAAATACTGGATCTGGAGTTTCACCAGCTACGTAGAACATGCTGTTCGCTTTGCAATATTCTTCAACTAACTTAATTTGCTCTTCAGAACGTCCTGTTAAGCGTAAGTAGTTAAGTGCTTCCTCATCAATCGGGAAGAAACCACATGTAGCACCATATTCAGGAGCCATGTTAGAAATTGTTGCACGATCTGCAAGCGGCATTTGTGCAAGGCCGTCACCAAAGAACTCAACGAATTTACCAACAACTTTCTTTTCACGAAGTACTTGCGTAACTTTTAAAGCCACGTCAGTAGCAGTCGTTCCACTTGGAAGTTGTCCAGTAACTTTTACTCCAATAACTTCAGGAACTGGGAAGTATGATGGTTGTCCTAGCATTGCAGCTTCTGCTTCAATACCACCAACACCCCATCCAAGAACACCAATACCGTTAATCATTGTTGTATGAGAGTCAGTACCAAATACTGAGTCTGGTAATGCTACTGTACCATTCTCATCTGTTGTCGTTTGGATAATATTTGCTAGGTACTCTAAGTTAACTTGGTGAACAATACCTGTTGCTGGTGGAACAGCACGATAGTTATCAAATGCTTTTTGCGCCCAGCTAAGGAACTGATACCTTTCTTCATTACGTTGGAATTCAAGGTTCATGTTGAACTCTAATGAGTCAGCAGTACCTGCTTTGTCTACTTGTACTGAGTGGTCAATTACAAGATCAACAGGAATTTCAGGGTTAATTACTTGTGGGTCTCCACCTAGGTCAGCCATTGCTTTACGTAAAGAAGCAAGGTCAACGACACATGGTACTCCAGTGAAGTCCTGGAAAATTACACGTGAAGGTTTGAAAGGTACATCAATGTCTTGTACTTCACTAGTTCCCCATTTTGCTAGATTTTCTACGTGCTCTTTTTTAATTACAAAACCGTCTTCTTGGCGAAGAACTGACTCTAATAAAACCTTAATTGAATAAGGAAGTTTAGAGACTTCTCCAACACCAGCTTCTTCTAATGCTTGAAGGCGATAGTAATCATACTTTTTACCATTCGCTTCAAAAGATGAACGTGCGTTAAAAGTGTTTGTCATATGTATTCCCTCCTCATAGCTATTATATAACAGATTGACAAAGTTGTCGAAATAGTTGGGGAAAAAAGTGTAACTAATTTGTAAAAGCACTTAGGTAAGCGCTTTTACCACTGGATGTAAATTTCCCTACTATAGAATAGCAAAAGATTCTTAAAGAATAAATGAATTTTTGAAATTAATATTAAGATTTTAGAAAAACTAATGAAATGGAGGTGATTTCATTGACTAAACGAAAATCTAACCACATTATCCCAGGAGCTAATGCTGCTAAAGGACAAGGGAAAGATGTAGGGTATAATTCCAAATTCGGACAAGAAATGGCAAATGAGCCATTGACTGAGGAGCAACGACAAAATAACAAAAAGAAAAAGAAAAATCAATAAGAAAACTAAAAAAGCACCCCCAATTTTAGAAAACACCTAAAATTGGGGGTGCTTTGGTACTCGTAAGTTTTAATCCTGAACTTGATCTCGTAATTGCTCTAGGTCCTGCTCGTATTTATTGAGCTGTTCTCTTTGATGTTCTGATGCGTTTGTTAAAGCTTTATTAATTTGAGTAAATGCTTCTTCTATTTCCTGCTTTGCTCTTTTTACATTTGAACCATAATCTGCCCTAGCTGTGTCAATTGAAGCTGTTGCTTCTTGCGCTTGAACAAAAGCTTGTTCCGCCGCTTGGAACGATTGTTGTTTATCTTTCTGATAAGGCATAGTATCCCTCCTCTATAATCTCATTTTATTTTTCATTACTTTATGTTGCTTTATTCATCGAATAAACCGAACAAAGTTTTTGGATACTAATACTGCAAGTAATTTAGATCTTATTTAATGCTTATTTAAATAAAGGAGGGATACATCATGGCTGAACGCAACTCTTATAAAGATATTCGCAAGAATGCGCCCAAAGGAGAAAACCCGGGTCAACCTGCACCAATGAAAGGTTCTAAAAAAGTAAAACAACGGAATCACGTTGGCCAAACAGATGGTGAAGGTTAATTTATACATCTCCATCAGTGGAGATGCATTTTTCCACTGATGGATTATAGACGTTGAAGAGTTGTAATGATGATATCGATCTCTTCCGCCGTAATAGTGCGTAAGTCAATGTGTACTTTCTCATCGATAATTCGAGTAACAATAGAGGGTTCACTTAAGCGCAATTCGTTAAATAATTGCTGTGCACTCCAACCTTTCCTTGCAATAGACACTAAAAAAGTTGCTAATTCAACTCCTGGCATCGTTCCACCACCAATTTGTGATGTTCCTTCTTCAAGTTTTATATGAAAGGGTAAGCCTTGTCCTTTTTCCAGAAATTGCATTGCTCTTTTTTGAATACTGCTTTTAGACTCTAAAATAGCCTTAACAGTAGGAATGTCATTTTGTTTTTCATCTGAAAAAGTATAAGCTTTTAATGTAGCTTCGAGTGCTGCTAGTGTCATTTTATCGACCCTAAGTACTCGTGCTAATTGATGTTTTTTCAAGCGTTTAATAATGGATTTTTTTCCAGCGATAATACCAGCTTGTGGACCACCTAAAAGCTTATCACCGCTAAAGGATACGATATCTGCGCCATTTCCTAACGCCTCTCTCACAGTTGGTTCTTCCCCAATTTGGTGATCACGAAAGTCGAGAAGAGCGCCACTTCCTAAGTCCTCATATAGCAGCACTTGAGGGTGATCCTTTTTTATCGATTTAAGACTTTTTAAGGGAACAGAAGCGGTAAATCCAATCGTCTTAAAATTACTCGTGTGCACTTTCATGATCATAGCGGTTTGTTCTCTTATCGCTTCTTCATAATCATACGGGTGTGTCTTATTTGTTGTACCAACTTCAACTAGCGTTGCTCCGCTTTCTTCCATAATCGCAGAAACTCGAAACGAGCCGCCAATTTCAACTAATTCACCGCGAGAAACAATTACCTCTTTTTCTTTCGCTAGAGCTTTTAAAATGAGGTATACAGCTGCAGCATTATTATTGACAACCATTGCAGCTTCTGCACCGGTAACGCTCTTAATCACCTTTTCAATAATATCGTGTCTTGAACCTCTTGTGCCGTTTTCGATATTGTATTCTAAGTTAGAGTAATTTCTCGCTGCTAAAACAACTTGATCAATGGCTTCTTCACTTAACTTCGCCCTTCCTAAATTCGTATGTAATATGGTTCCTGTTCCATTTATGACACGTTGAAGGGAGTAAGCTGAGGAATCCTTCACTTTCTTTTCTAGTGCCTCAAAAATACGATTCTGAATTTGTTCGGCAGTTGGCGTGTACTCCCCATTGGTGGTGTGGAGCCACTCCGTTCTAATAAGTGCTACAACTTCCTTCGTCATTGCAGTCAATTGGTCTTGTGAAAGGTTGTACATCCCTTTTATAGCGATAAATTTTTCGTTTTTTTGAATTTCGTGAATGGGTGGTAGTTGTCTTAATAATTCCTTCATTGAAAAACCTCTTCTCGTTCATTACATAACAACCATGAAAAAGAGGCTGCATAATTTGTATGTTGTCAGCCTCTTCTATCCTGTATAAGCTTTATTTTATATCGTTTCCTACATTTTTTCCATTTTGTCAATAATCAGACTTGTTTCAGGGAATTCACCTGTTTCAAGCTTGGAATAGAGTTGTTCTCCATTCACTGTTACTTCAAAAGCACCACCTGAACTTGGGATTAACTCTAACGTTTCAATATTACCTCTAAAGTGATTAAATAACTCTTCCGCAAACCTTGCGGCTTTAGGTGCAAAGTTTCACATCATGCAAAATTGAACAGATACTTTGTAACTCATATAAACAACCTTCCCTTCATTATTGGAATTTCATCTTCCATTGTAAGGTATCATTTGCCAGTATGCAAAAACATTCATTATACTAAGATTAACTAATGGTGGAAGGAGGGGACAAGCATGGACGAACGTGAGAAAATCCGTCTTACAGCAATGTCTACAAAAGCTGGCTGAGGATGCAAATTAGGTCCAGGCGACCTGGCACAAGTTTTGTGTCATTTACCTAAAACGACTGAAGATCCTAATGTTCTCGTTGGATTAGAAACATCTGATGATGCTGGTGTATATAAAATAACAGAGGACCTAGCTATCGTTCAAACGGTTGATTATTTCACACCGATTGTTGACGACCCTTATATGTTTGGTCAAATTGCTGCTGCGAATGCATTAAGTGATGTTTATGCAATGGGAGCAGTCCCGAAAACGGCTTTAAATATTGTTGGTTTCCCTATAAAGAAACTTCCAGAAGAAATGCTTGCCCAAATTTTGTTAGGTGCCTCGGACAAAGTGAAAGAAGCTGGCGCCGTTATCATTGGCGGGCATTCTATCGATGACCAAGAACCCAAGTTTGGTCTATCAGTTACTGGCTTTGTTCATCCTGAACGCGTGTTTAAAAACTATGGCGCAAAAACCGGTGATGTACTCGTTCTTACTAAACCAATCGGGGTAGGAATACTAACAACAGGAATTAAGCGAAATGCTGTAACAGAAGAACAAGAAGCAAACGTTACCGAAGTCATGGCAACGTTAAATAAGACGGCTTCTGAAACATTATGTTCCTATCGACCACATGCTGTAACCGATGTAACAGGGTTTGGATTGTTAGGACATGCTTTTGAAATGGCAAAAGCTAGTGAAGTAAGCTTTATTATTGATCATGAGGCTGTTCCTCTACTAGATGGGACATATGAGTTAGCTAACAAAGGAATTATTCCTGGCGGCTCTAAGGCTAATGCGAATTGGTTAGTTGATGTCGTTCACTATGACGACTCTCTCACAGAAAGTACAAGAGCAATTCTTTGTGATGCGATTACTTCAGGAGGTTTACTTATCAGTCTTCCTAAGAAAAAAGCGGAAACGTATATTAAAGAACTGCAAGCAAAGGGAATTCATGAAGCAAGGATCATCGGTGAAGTGATTGAAAAGCAGGAAAAAGCACTATATGTAAAGTAAACATTTCGTGAGACATAAAAGTACCAGACATAAAAGTACCAGGTACCGCAAACTTAACTTTAGTTTGAAGTACCTGGCTTTTTTTATTTCCATACTCGGTTTTGCTCTTGTCGAGTTGTATATTCTAGCCGGTCTAGCAGTTCCAACAACGGTACAAGATATTTTCTTGAGACGTTTAAGACTTCTTTCGCATCTTTAAGTGAAAATTCCTGACTCGTTTCATTTTGTAAATGGACAACTGTTTCTTCTAGAACATCGACATGGATATAGTGCTTTTCATCAAGGGCATATAGTTGTTCGTTTCTTACTAAGAAATGCTGGATTTCCTGTTGAAGATCTTGTGGAATTTGCTGCCTCGTAAACCAGACGCTTAACGGCGATACATTTACCCCCTCTTCCTTTAATCCCGAACACATAAAGTTGATTCGCTTTTCCCATGTTTTAGGGATAGATGGTGTAAAATCTTTCAAGGCTAAAAATGGTCCTTCTTTCTTAATTTCACCATTTTCAACAGCTAACTGAATAAAATATTCTAAAAGTTTTAATTGAATGATGTCCCCAAAACTTTGAGTAATTTCCGCCTTCTTTTTACCGATTTGCATAGAGTTAGTTTCATGAAATTGTCTGAGCTCCTCTTTCATTTGCACCAACGTATCCTCATAAAGAGAACGCAAAGTAAATTGTCCCTTTTCCCACTCCACCATCATATTTGTCTCTAAAAGTTGATCCATGATAGGAGTCAATTCCTCTTCATTAATTGCAGAATGTATTAATAATTCTTCACGAGTCACATTTTGATTCGTTTGAACAACTTCAATTATGATGTCTTTGGGTTCTCCTGCTTGTTTACGTTTAAGCATTTCAACTGTTTTTTCACCGAAACGATACTTTTGCCCAGCGGGGTTTATCACGACTCCCCCACCGATCGTCTCCATCGGGGTCGGACGTCTTAAAATAAAATGATCCCCTCTCTTCGTAACAATCGGTTCTTCAAGTTGCAATTGACAAAGCACTTCATCTTTTTCCTGAAGTTTGTTTCGATCAAACATAACGATCTTACCATAGACTTCTGCAGTGCCAATATGAACTTTTATATACCCTCTTTGCTTCACTGGATAGTCTAAATTTTTTACAGCTTGTAAAGAGACATCGATCATCGTCGTTACCGAATAATGTTGTGAAGTAACGAGAACATCCCCTCGTTTCACCTCATCCTTTGATAAGCCCCCAATATTAATTGCGGCTCTTTGACCGGCTACGGCTTCTTGAACAGGCTTGTGATGGACTTGAATTTGCCGTCCGCGTGTCTTTTGTCCAGTTGGTAAGATTTCAAGAAATTCACCTTCTTTTAATCTCCCTTCATAAACTGTTCCACGAACTACAGTGCCTTGGCCCTGAACGGAAAAAACTTGGTCAATAGGCAAACGAAAAGGCCCCATTGAGTTTCGATGTGTGACATAGTTGAGTTCATTCTTAATTACATGCTTTAAATCATCGATTCCTTTTAAACTAACGCTATCGACATAACTGATAGGGGCGTTTTCAAGAAACGTATCTGCACATTCTGAACGAATATCCTCTTCAACTAAAGCTAATAATTCTTCTTCCACTTTATCTACTTTCGTTACTACTATAATCCCTCGTTCAATACCTAGAAGGCTTAGAATTTCAACATGTTCTCTCGTTTGTGGCATCACAGCTTCATCCGCTGCAACAACGAGCAACACTAAATCTATACCCGCAACTCCTGCAATCATCTGCCGAATAAACCGCTCATGTCCAGGTACATCAATAACTGATATGACAGATTCGTCTGATAGTTGAAAATAGGCATATCCCAACTCTATTGAAATGTTACGCTCTTGCTCTTCTTTTAATCGATCAGTCTCCATATTCGTTAGTGCTTTTGTTAATGAAGTTTTTCCATGATCGATATGACCTGCTAATCCAATTGTGTAATGTGTTTCGATCTTGATCACCTCAACTAGCTCATTTCACCCTATTATAACTATTTTTTTATAGAAGCTAAAAGATTTACATTAATTATCTTATAATCTTCGTAGAAACAAGTGTTATAATAGTGCTTGAATCGATTAAGGAAGGCGGATCGTATGAAAGCTTTAAATTATTTATTAAAAAATAAACCTTACTATAAAATTCCCTTACTTTACATTATATTAGGGATCATTTGGATACTCGGTACAGACCTACTCCTAACTCATATGGAACAGTCTAATAATATAGATACGATATGGAGAACGTTTAAAGGCTGGTTTTTTATCATCGTTTCTGGAGTACTATTTTTTATCCTGTTTAAAAACCAATATAAAATGCAAAAAGTTGAAGAAGAGCGCGAAATGCTTTCCTCTTTTATTAATGCAATGTCAGACTTTATTTCCATCAAAGATGGCGAAAACCGTTGGCTCGAACTAAACGATTTTGCCTATAAGTTATATAACCTTAATGAAGCTGACTATTCTGGTAAAAATGATGCTGAACTAAGTGAGTTATATCCGACCTACCGTGAACATTTCTTAGAGTGCGTTAGAACCGATGAAGAAGCATGGGCCAAGAGAAAACCTATTCAATTCGAAGAAATTCTTCAACTAGAAGAAGGGGAAAGAATTTTTCAAGTAATTAAAGTTCCGTTGTTTACAAAAGAAGGAAAGCGAAAAAACTTGTTCGTAATCGGAAGAGACGTAACTGACATTAAACGCGCGGAAGAATTGATTGCCAAAAATGAAAAACTTTCTGTCGTGGGACAATTAGCTGCTGGTGTTGCACATGAAATTCGTAACCCATTAACGTCCCTTAAAGGCTTTGTTAAATTAATCCAAGAAAACAAAGGTGATAATGACTTTTATTTAGGAATTATGGACAAAGAACTAGAAAGAATTAACATTATTGTGAATGAGCTTCTATTAATAGCGAAACCTCAAAAAGAAGCCTTTAGCAAAAATAATATCGTCAGTTTATTAAGAAGTGTTATCGATTTAATGATCTCTGAAGCAAAAATGACTGGGGTTAAAATAGAAGTAGATGCTGGAAATGACCTCCCTCTGATTGACTGTGAAGCCTATCACCTCAAACAAGTATTTATTAATATTATAAAAAATGCAATTGAAGCTTCTGAAGAAGGTGACCTCATTAACGTTAAGATTTTTCAGAAGGAAGGAAACATCTGTGTTGAAATAATAGATGAAGGTTGCGGCATTGAGAGAGAACGCCTACAAAGAATTGGTGAGCCGTTCTTCACGATGAAAGAAAAAGGGACAGGTCTCGGAATGACGGTTTCTTATAAAATCATCCAAAATCATAATGGGTCTCTTCACATTGATAGTGAACTCGGTAAAGGTACAACCGTTTCCGTCCATTTACCAATTGAAAATAAGCAAAAATAGTATAGAAGAAAGAGGCTAGATCTCCAGTGGAGAAATAGCCTCTAATTTTTATTTAAAAAGTAACTAACAGCTCCTGTAAAAGCTCCTAATAACGCTCCAGCAAAGACTTCTCTTGGTTGGTGTCCGAGCATCTCTTTTAACTTGCGATCCTCTTCTTCATGTGCAGCATGCCGATCATGTCCCGCTAGTTTCTCTACTTCATCATCCAAATGATTAACTTTTATTGACAATTCCCCAGCTTGCCTACGAATGCCTTGAGCATCATACATGACAATCATGCCAAACACTGCCGCTAAGGCAAAATCGACAGAAGTAAATCCCTTTTTTAAGCCAACGTACGTTGCTAATGCGGTAACACCTGCAGAGTGTGAACTTGGCATATTCCCACTTTCCATTACAGATTTCCAGTTCCACGATCCCGTCGTTTGCTTATTTAAAGGTACTTTAAGTAACTGAGCAATGCCAATCGTTGTTAGCGCCGTTGTAATTTCTTTATTCACCCGTTATCACCTCTTCCATATTGTTTGTTATCCATAAGTTTCTATGCTGATTAACACAAAATAAAGAAGGGTATAAGAATTTGTTTCTACTTACTTTCCAATCTTATCAATAATATCCTTCATCTCATTCGGTCTTAAAAACTCAACGGGTGAAGCCCCTTTACCAAACTCGAGCCTGTCCCCTTCTAATAATACATAATAGCGCCCATTTTGTTTTCCAATATGGACGTTGACACCAAAGTCAGATAGAAGTGCTTTTATACCCATATGATCTAATTTAAACGATAAGTCCAATTCAGGAATTTGCTCGACAAGATGATAAGATGCTTCCATCACTTGTTCAGCTGACCACTGCTCTTGGAGTTCCCTTTTTGGCGTTGTTGCCCAAACTTCCATCGTCATATCAAAGTCTGTTTGAGGTGGTGGTGCTGTTTCTGTAGAGACTGTAGCTTCCGTTTCTTCAGTTTCTTCGGTTTCTTCCGTTTCTTCTTCCTCTGGTTGCGCAACCCTCAAGTTAGGCATAACTCCCGTATCTTCGTAATACTGCTTTGCCAATGTAATCACTTGATCTTTGACGATCTCAGGCATTGACCGTTCATACTCCACAAACTTTAGAAAGTCTTCAAAATAACGGGAGTGAGACGATTGGTGAATTTTAAGCTCCCACTCTTCAATCATGCCTTCTTCTGGCATGTAGGGGTATTGGATCGATTTCATATTTTTCGTTGTAATCGCCATTTCAACCTGTTGGATTAAACTTCTTTCGTCTGTAATTGTCGCCACTTTCGGTTCAAAATCACATTTTAAAACAAAGACAAATGGTTCATCAAAGTACTTATTTAATTTAGCTCTAGCAACAATTAATGCCCCGCCCCGAATTGAGCTCGTATCCATGTAGGAGCGAACCAATTGTTCGCAGCTATGTTGAAAATCGTCCGAAGTCTCAGCGCTTCGAATTTTATTAAATTGATTAAAATTGGGGTTTGATGCTAAGTCATACCCTTCTTCAACGAGAAATCTTCCAATTTTCGTAGGCACTTGTTCAGACTTAGGATGTCTTTCAACTTTTCGCTTTGAAATTTTCATTAACTCCCCTGCAAGGAAGTCACTTAAAGGATGATTCGCGTATGAAACTTCATCTAGGGTTTGATAATGTTTGTAGCTTTTCGCACCTTGTTCCCCTTGTACTTCACTATCAATGACAAAGAATGATAAGTATTGAATATCAAAGTCCATTTACTTCACCTAATTTATGTATAGAATGATAACTTTTTTAGTATAGATATTGGAGTCTCCAGCGTCAACCGTGAGTTCGAAAAAACAACTCTTGAATTAACGTAACAAAAAATACTATAATAGTGTTTAGTTGTCCGCAAGTTTCTATACGGGGCTGGCTGGGGTACTGGTGTCCCCCAAGGTCTTCAAAACCTCTCGGGAGGCGCGTGCCGTCTCCGGTGGGTTCGATTCCCACACAGTCCCGCCAAAAATTCGTCGACTAACCATATATTTACTTCTGTTGAAAAATCACCTGTTGTACTAGTACTTTCCTGCCATTCTCCACTTCTATACGATGTTATAAGTTCAATTCTATTTATTAAACAGACAAGCTTAACGATTTAAATGGCTCATTTGATATTGTGATTAAGTTGCTCGTTTCATGTTCAAAAAATGAACTAACTACCCGATCTTTTTTGCGAAAATCAAAACAAAAGTAATTTCCAAAATCATCATTTGCAAAAGCAATTACACCTTTCGGCAGTGACACTTGTAATGCTTTGTTTATCGTAACTAGGTTATCAGGCAGGGATTTTCCTATTGGTAAAAACGACCGTAATTCAATGTCTATCCCTTGCTTTATATGTATAATACAAGGACGAGGCCTTGCCCCATTATATTTCCGAATAATCTTCTTATAAAATTCAGGGAAGGTTACCTGGTAAAACGACTCCAATTCTGCGATAGTAGCCTCATTGACTTCACCCTTACTATATTTCCATTGTACATTCTTCACTTAAACACCGCCCTTTTAGTTTAGTAACCTCCACCCCATAAACTCATACCACCAGTATGACCTGATTGTGCATGAATAACTGTATCCATTAACTGCATTTTCCCAGGCTGCTCATGATGGTGCCATGTATATCCATCAGGGGTTTCACCGTCATATATTTGTTCCAGTTGAAGATCCGAAAATTGTGCTTTTAGTTCGGGAGACAAGTGAATAGCTTCGTACAGTTGATCATTACTAAGCTTTACGTGTGTATAGCTAGAAGATTCATAGTATTCTTCTGGAAGTTCGGCATTGTAAACTGACTCAAACACTGGAAATACACCTTGGACAACGGTTCCATCTTGGAGTTGTACTGTACTAGTTTCATAATGCACACCTGATTCTGGATGTGCTGTACCGTCTAAATCAGCATTTATTGTTTCAATAATCGCAACCTCTACATTAGCATGTACCTCTCCAGATACATTATCTACAACATCAAATACTCCGTAAGCTATTACGAGAACTGCACCGACCTTACCGATATTTTTTAAACCATTTTTTACTTTAACCTGATCTTTACCAACTACACCTGTCGCAACATCATACATATTTTTAGATGTATACCATACACCCTTAACCATTCCAGTAGCTACATTCCACGTTGCACCACCGACTTCACTTAAACCCTCATTTCTTAATTCCTTATCTTTTTTAACTAGACCAATTGCTGTGTCTAAAACACCTTGAGTTGCACCACCTATATTTTTAAAAACAAATCTAGTTGAATTTGAGACACTATCCCCAATTTCTTGAATATACTCATTGTTGATTGCTCTTCCGCCAAATTTGATTGGCCCCCCTAAAGTAAATGAAAAGGCCTTACCTAAACCATCAACAGTTTGTAATACGTACTTTTTCTTCACGGCTCACCTCTTTTCTTTTATTCGAAAATGAGTTAAGGTAAATTGTTTATAAATCATTATCTTTGATCTAATTTTTTGGTTATATATACCCATTACAATAATAATCTATTTTACCCATACTTATCATGTGTTGCATCATATAATCATTAATAGATGTCACAATATTATAAAAAACAACCATTTTCTAAGAAATGGTTGTTTTTTGATAATGCCTTTTACTAAAACCCACTATGACTTGCTGGCCATCTTGACGTAAGAGGAATATTCTCATACTCTTCAGGGTCTATTTCATATACAGAACCATCTACGATCCCATCAATAATTCCATATAGTCCGCGTTCCACTGCTTTAACTAGTTTTCCACGTTCTTTTTGGCCAAAGTTTTGAGTCTGTCCAGTTACTTCAAACAGGACCGTTCCGCTGCCATTTAATGCATACGAACCAAGAGCAGTTCCTGGTAAGTCCAGTCCTTGAGAATAAAGGGTCACATTGCCAAACGGTGAGTTACCAATACTGTCTAATGCATCATAAACAGCAACATTTAATTGTCTAGAGAAATCATAGTTATATTTATCAGCATATTTTTCATACTTAGCGCCTTGTTCACTATTAGGATCTTGTACAAATTGACCTGAAATCGATAATGTTACTCGGTCGTCTGTTCCAGCAACATAGTAGACCCCTTGGTGATGTAGATCAACGAATACATCAACGTTTCCAAACTCTTCTAATAAACCTTTATATACGTCACGTGAAGCTTGTCCTTCTGGAGTTATAAACCATCCCGGTGAGGCAGAATTCCCAGGAAAATCTTCGGCAGTTGGCACATAATCTAAGTCTGGATTAAAATCACGATTTACATCAAATCCAGGATTTTCAGCATAATTATAGCTTTGGCTAATTCCTCTATCTAGATAGTTCCATGCTGGACTAGCCCCTTCTAATTGTGGGAAAGCCTCTACAACTTCCTCCCATGTCATATCATTTCGTCGTTTGTCCATTTCAGCTCCATCTGGGTTCATCTTTGGCATAACGACTAACGTTATTTCCTCGCGAATTTTTCTGGATTGTGGAGAATTATTCCCTAGTTGTTGCAGCATATTCATCACGGCTTCAGTACCTGTTTTTTCATTCCCGTGAATTTCACTTTGGATTAATACGACTTTGTCGCCATGACCAACTGTTGCTTTATAAATTTCCCTCCCCCTATTTGAATACCCAACGACATCGACCTGAACTCTTCCTTGACTCGTTCTCTCAATTTGTTCAAGTCGCTTTGCCATTTGTTCATGTGTCATAAACCCTGAGATCGAATAATCATGGTGATGAGAAGTTGTTTCTTGAGCGAATACACTCGGTGTAAATGTTGGAGCTAATAAGCTTGTACACAGTACCATTGCTCCTAATGTTTTTACTACCTTCTTCTTTTTCATAACCAACACTCCCATACGTTAATTTTGCCGAAAAGAACTGAAAAGAGAAACCGAATTATTCCGACACCCTAAACATTCCATATCAGGAGGAGTGTTCCTTCGCCACTCGAAAAGATAGGATTTTCATACTTGTTTTGGTTAATTATGGAACATTTCTTTGTAATTACTTATGTACTTTTTCTCATAGACAAATGGTGTAACGTCTTTCCGTCCTTAAAAAAGTACATATTTTACTAGGACTCGATCTTAAAATAGAGAATGGTACTTCTTCCATTATCTATTTGTGTTCAAAAAGTTAAGTCCTTAGCAGGAGAGAGTCATTTAATCATAAATTCTCTTACTTAATTGGGTCATTTTTTTATTTCTATATAACGAATTACTCTAAAATCACAAAAGGCATACTAAATATGTATGCTCAAAGTCTTTCTTATGCGTTAGATAACAAGGAAGCTGATAGAAGAATAGTTCATTGTTAATTTAAGAAGTATCTTATTAGAGGAACAGTAAGAAAAGAAAAGAAAACAAAACAGAACCATCTAGATTCCTGCTATCTGCAACTAGATGGTTCTGTCTGTTAACTGTCATGTGATGTAATTAAATCTATACCGTAGTTTCCTTCATGTCATTTTTTTCTGCAATTCCTTTATCCTTAATTTTTCGTCTTTTCAGCCTGCCTAATCCTCTTGAAATGTCTTCAAACAATAAATAAACTGCAGGAATGAGAACGAGCGTAATCATTGTCGCAAAGAGTAATCCAGAGATGACTACAGTTGCTAACGGTGATTGATAGCTGCTTGACACACCGGTCGCAAGAGCTAGTGGCAACATGCCCCCGACTGTTGTTAATGTCGTCATAAAGATAGGTCGTAGTCTTGATTTACCAGCTTCTACTACGGCTTCCGCAACTTGGTAATCAGCATTTCTTAATTGCTTCGTACGATCAATTAATAAAATCGCATTGTTTAAGACAATCCCGATCAACATAACGACACCCATCGCGGACATAATGCTTAACTCCATTTGTGTAATAAACAATCCTAAGATGACACCTGTAATTGTCATAGGTATGATCGACATTACAATAATTGGATGCTTTAAACTGTTAAATTGAACAGCCATTACAACATACACAAGAAACAGTGCAATTCCTAGAATAATGATCATTTCTTGCATTGCTTCTTGTTGTGCTTCAAGATCACCACTCATGGAAATCGAGTACCCATTTGGTGTATTGAAGTCTTGGAGCATTTGTTGTATATCACGATTAACCGAACCGAGGTCACGACCTTCTAAATCCGCGATAACTGTTATATAGCGTTCACCGTCTTTTCGATCAATTTGAGTCGGGACTGTATTTTTTTCAAGCTCCATGTATTTAGACAGTTTTTCTTTTTTCCCTGTTGGCGTTGTGAACTCGAAATTAAGCAGTTGCTGTTTACGGTCCATTTGTTGGTCAGTTGTTAGAACTAATGGTCTAGGCGTATTATCTTCGGCGATAATTTCTCCAATCGGACTCTTTAAAAATAAAGGTTGAATGACATTTGATATTTGTACAGGGGTTAGATTATCCTCTTTGATTGTATCTTCCTTCAAAACAATATTTATTTCATCTAACATCTTTTCTCCAGAGGCGGCTTTTATGCCCACTAGCCCATCAATTTGTTCAAGCTCGTGTATTAAATCCCTCGAAATCTCTACTAATTCTCCAAGATCTTCCCCGTAAATTTGGAGTCTGATTGGGAAGCCTCCACCCATATTCATAGCAGAACCAACACTAGTGATCGGATACTGCTCTTCTAATACTCGAAGGGAGGATAAAATTTGTTCGTTGACTTCGCTTTGTTCAGTAGTCGCTTCTTCAATTGGCGTCATATTAATAATGGCGTAAATCGTCGAATTAATATTGTCGATGACAATCGTATTGGTTAAATCTGACACTCCTTTTAAGCGGTCGTACATTTCTAATGCGATTTCCTCCCGCTCAGATGGTGTCGTTCCACTTTCTAATTGCACCATCACTTCAGAATATCGGTTAAAAACATCTGGCATGATTGTCATCGGTACTTTTGATACTAGTGTTAATGATCCAACAAACACCATAATAAACAACACAATGACACTGTAACGAAAACGCTTCTTTCTTCCCATCCAAGAAATTAATGTTCCATATTGCCTAATAATCTTCCCTTCACTACGATTTTTAGCTTTGTCACTAACTTTTAAGAAGTTTTCAGCAAGTGCAGGAATTAATGTAAAGGATACAATGACTGAACTTACAAGAGTAAACACTACGACTAATGATAAAATAATCATGAACTTCCCAGCTTCTCCACCAAGCAATCCGATAGGCAAAAAAACAACAATTGTTGTTAACATTGAAGCTAATACAGCCGTTGATACTTCTTTAATTCCTTTCACGACAGCTTCGTAATTTCCAAGTCCTTGTTCTTTTTTCTTAAAGATGGATTCAAGGATGACGATAGAAGCATCGACCATCATACCAATTCCTAATCCTAACCCCACGAGACTTAACATATTAAAGCTATAATTAAAATACCACATTGCCGTAAACGTTAATAAAATAGAAACAGGGATCGCTAAACCAATAATGATCGTAGCTCTTATATTTCGTAAAAATAATAACAATACGAATAAAGCGAGGATCCCTCCAATTAAAACATTTTGTGACACCCCTTCAATCGCATCAGTCACATAGTCTGCTTGTGAAACAACTTCATTCAATTCAAAACCCTCAACTAAACCATCGGCGCGAATTTTATCAATCTCAGCTCTTATAGCTGCAGCCATTTCAATTTGAGTAACATCAGACACTCTTCCGACTTGGACAAGGATGAAATTATCACTTCCATTTTTCCAAACTCCAGCCGAATGTTCACTCGATTGTTCCGAGACAGAAGCTACCTCACTTAACTTTTTAACTCCATATGTTGTAGGTATTGTGATATTTTTTACATCATTGACATTTTGGATAGACGTATTCCAGCGCAAGGTTGGTGTATTTTCTTCTTCGTTCAATACGCCTAATGCAACCTCACTGTTTGACTGTTGAATGATCCCCATTAATTGATGCGCATTAAGACCAAATTCTTCTAATTTATTTTGCTTTAACTCAATGATAATTTCTTTTTGATCCATACCGACTAAATCAACATCACGTACTTCCGATAATGCTTCCAAACGGGGCTCTAATACTTCTCTTGCAAAAATAGCCATACTTTCTTGATCACCGTTTGAAATATCCATAAAAAACTCATACGTTCCATTCATAGAATAAGGGAAAACATGAATATCGTTAACTCCATCGAGTTGCGATTTCAACCCATTTAATGTCGATTTCACCTCGTTTGAAACCTCTTCTCCGCGACCTTCTTCAATCTCTATCGTTATCGTACTGTTACCAACACTAGATGAGGATTGAAAACTTTCCACACCATCAATTCCAAGGAGGGTCTGTTCAATAGGGGTCGTAACCCGTTGCTCAACATCAAGTGTTGTCATATCTCCTGCATCCACTTGAATAACGGCACCGTCGAAAGTAATAGGTGGCATTAACTCTTGATCTAACTTTGTCGTTGCATATGTTCCGATAAATAATACAAACACAACCATTAACCCAACAATCAATTTACGTTTTAATAAAAAATCTAAAAAAACCATCGTTCTTTTCCTCCGCCCTTTTTCTTCCATTAAATTATGTGCATTATGAAATCCAACCAGTTAGCCACCAAGATACAATATATTCTCATACAAGAAGATTATATTACTTTTACTTGGAAAAATAATCCTGTTTAAGATTTATATTGATATCGGTCTCAAGACTGATATTAATGAGACTATTTTTGTTAACATTTGTGTAAAATAATCTCAATCGTCAGAATGAACGTTTTCTGAATTCGTCTTAACGTCTTTCTGATGACAAATCCGTGCTACCTCCTCCCACATCAAGATCACCTTAGTCTCCCATTTGTTGGTGGCACGGTTTTATGGAATTATATTGTTATAAAACGCTTTTTTCAGTTAGGTAAAATTACAAAGTTTACGAAAACAAAAATAATCGAGTAGGAGGAGGTGATTAACCTCCGACCTCTCACACCACCGTACGTACGGTTCCGTATACGGCGGTTCAATTTTATACTAAGCATGTACTTTGTTGTAATGTTGGACACAAGAGAT
>NZ_JBLWFS010000041.1:0-23081 GCF_048323755.1 Alkalihalobacterium sp. APHAB7 | reverse complement strand
GGCTAATCTCTTGTGTCCAACATTACAACAAAGTACATGCTTAGTATAAAATTGAACCGCCGTATACGGAACCGTACGTACGGTGGTGTGAGAGGTCGGAGGTTAATCACCTCCTCCTACTCGATATGTTTTCAAAAAGAAAAATTAGGAGTGAGTAAGATGTCTGATGTATTGCAAATTACATTTCCTGATGGTGCTGTAAAGGAGTTTCCTACGGGAACATCGACAGAAGATATTGCAGCTTCCATTAGTCCAGGATTAAAGAAAAAATCCATTGCAGGTAAATTTAATGGTGAGTTAGTCGATTTACGTACACCTCTTCATACAGATGGGAAAATTGAAATTGTTACTCAAGATTCGATTGACGCTTTAGAAGTGATGCGCCATAGTACAGCTCACTTATTAGCTCAAGCGGTTAAGCGGCTTTTTGGAGACGTGAAGCTTGGTGTCGGACCTGTTATTGAAAACGGGTTTTACTATGATATTGATAGCGAAACACCGATTACGGCTGAAGACTTACCGAAAATCGAAAAGGAAATGAAGAAAATTGTTAATGAAAACTTAGACATCAACCGTGTAGAAGTTAGCCGAGATGAAGCGGTGGATCGTTATAAAGAAATTGACGATCCGCTGAAACTTGAACTGATCGAAGCGATTCCTGCGGAAGAAAAAGTAACGATTTACGAACAAGGTGAATTCTTTGACCTTTGTCGTGGGGTTCACGTTCCATCGACTGGAAAAATAAAAGAATTTAAATTGTTAAGTATTGCGGGTGCCTACTGGCGCGGAGATAGTAAAAACAAAATGCTTCAACGTATTTACGGTACAGCTTTTTTCAAAAAAGCAGATCTAGACGAACACTTACGCTTACTAGAAGAAGCAAAAGAACGTGATCATCGTAAATTAGGTAAAGAGCTTAGTTTATTTACGAACTCACAAAAAGTAGGACAAGGCTTGCCATTATGGCTTCCGAAAGGCGCGACTATTCGTCGACTAATTGAAAGATACATCGTGGATAAAGAAGTTCGCTTAGGTTATGACCACGTTTATACACCAGTTCTCGGTAGTTCAGAACTCTATAAAACGTCTGGTCACTGGGATCATTATCGCGATAGTATGTTCCCTGTGATGGAAATGGATAATGAAGAGCTTGTGCTTCGTCCAATGAACTGCCCTCACCACATGATGGTGTATAAGCATGATATTCACAGTTATCGCAAATTGCCTATTCGAATTGCTGAACTTGGAACGATGCATCGTTATGAGATGAGCGGTGCGGTTACAGGGTTGCAACGAGTTCGTGGAATGACGTTAAATGATGCACATATATTCTGTCGTCCAGATCAAATTAAAGACGAATTCATTCGAGTCGTCCGTCTAATCCAAGAGGTGTATAAAGATTTCGGTTTGAACAATTATTCTTTCCGACTATCGTACCGAGACCCTGAAGATAAAGAAAAATACTTTGACGATGATGAAATGTGGAACAAAGCTCAAGGTATGTTAAAAGATGCGATGGATGAGCTAGATGTAGAGTACTTTGAAGCTGAGGGAGAAGCAGCGTTTTACGGACCAAAGTTAGATGTTCAAGTGAGAACAGCATTAGGAAAAGATGAAACGTTATCTACGGTTCAACTGGACTTCTTGCTACCTGAGCGTTTTGATTTAACATATGTCGGTGAAGATGGAAAACCTCATCGTCCTGTCGTTATTCACCGTGGTGTCGTTTCAACGATGGAGCGTTTTGTTGCCTTCTTAATTGAAGAATATAAAGGCGCGTTTCCAACTTGGCTTGCTCCAGTTCAAGTTCAAGTGATCCCAGTCTCTCCTGACGTTCACTTAGAGTATGCAAAACGTGTAACTGAAGCCTTACAGGCAGAAGGTATTCGTGTAGAAATTGATGAGCGAGATGAAAAAATCGGATATAAAATCCGTGAAGCCCAAATTCAAAAAATTCCTTACATGCTCGTTTTAGGTGATCAAGAAATTGAAAACGAAGCGGTAAACGTTCGTAAATACGGAGAACAGAAGTCTACTTCCGTTCCACTAGTTGACTTTGTAAGTGAACTAAAACAAATTGTGGAACAGCGTGGAAAATAAGTTACAGTGAAGGTTGACTCTCGAGGGAGTCAGCCTTTTTATGTATGTAGCTATGTAAAATAATGCTGTTGATATCCGTTGATTCTAGACTCATCGTGTGAAATTTTAATTTCCCACGCCTTTCAGGAATGAGCCAAAAATCACCAATACTCCTTAAGAGCGCTATTTCTTTATAAACATTTAGGTTTACTGAGTTAACAAAAAGGGAATAGGTTGTTTATGAAAAAAACAAAAACGGTACTATAGTATGATAATATTAAAATTCGACGAGTACTAACTATTTTATTTTCAGATTAAAATTATTGACAAAAAAACGCTGTTTTTATCAAGAAAAGTCGATTACAATAAGATAGTAGCTTAGGTTTGATGATGACAGCCTAAAGGGTAAATGCCACTCTCATCTAATTTAACACTATACTGAATATAGGTATTTAGAATTAGGTGTGAGCTAAGCGCCCCATGTGGGCAATGAGGGGGAGGATCTGTGAGTAATAATATCGGCAATGAACAAGGCTTACTCACAATTTTTGAAAAAGTAAAACAAAACATAGAGAAATTAGAACTGAACGATGAAACTATGAGAAACTTGCAACAGTTGGATGATTATGCAAAGGTCTTGAATGACTCTTCAATTTTAGCGGTGACAGATGGAGACGGAACCATTGTTGATGTTAACGATACATTTTGTAAAATCTCGCAATATTCTCGGTCTGAACTAATTGGAAAAAACCATAATGTCTTAAAATCTGATTATCATAGCAAAGCGTTTTATAAGGACTTATGGGATACGATAAAGAGCGGTTTGGTTTGGGAAGGGGAAATCAAAAACCGTCGGAAAGATGGGACTTTCTATTGGGTGAAGACCGCGATCTATCCATTTTTAAATGATGACGGAACACCCTATAAATTCATATCAGCAAGAACAGATATTACGAAGGGAAAAAATTATGAACAGCGTCTACGAGAGCGACTAAAAAATGATTTTAAGCATGTAGTCAAAAACCTTCATAATTTAGTGTTTAAAGTTGAAAAGCGAAACCGAGAATTTGTGTTTACATTATTTGATGGTCAATTAGTTAATGTTCTAGGACTACAAAGTAAAGACATCATCAACAAATCGATTAATGAAGCTTTTTCAGGTCATATACGTGATGTGGCAGAAGGTTATTTCGACACAGCGTTTAAGACAGGTGAAAACATTTCGTTTGAATTCATAGACAATAATAGATATTATCATGTCACATTATCTCCGATCCTTAAAGATGGGTCGGTAGCTGCTATTGTCGGTTCTGTCAGTGAATTGACAGAATTAAAGCAATCCGAGTTAAAAATAAAGCATATGGCATACCATAACCATATTACTGATCTTCCGAATCGTATGAAATTAATTGAAGACTTAAAAAGCGAGTTGGAGAAAGCATCAAAAGGAAAACAGGTTAATTTAGGTGTGATACTGGTCGACCTTGACCGTTTTAAACAGATTAATGATACAGCGGGTCATTTAGTTGGTGATGCCGTCATCGTTGAAGTTGGAAAAAGGTTCTCGAATCTATTCTTATTTGACTTAGTAAAAGAAATAAAACTGTATCACTTAGGTGGAGACGAATTTGTTTTTCTAATTAAACATTTCGATAAAGAAGGTGTAAGCGATATAATCTCACGCTTATATCAAACATTAGAAAAACCTTTTGTTTATAAGAACGTTGATTTTTATTTAACATTAAGTGCTGGTGTCGGTTTATATCCTTTAACTAAGGAGATAGATGATGAAGAGGAGCTACTTAAACAAGCAGATTTAGCACTACTAAAAGCTAAAGATGAAGGACGTAACTCATGCAGAATTTATACACCGCAAATGAACGAACAACTGATTAGAAAAATTGAGATTGAAAGTGATATTCGTAAAGCATTAGAGCGGGATGAGTTTGTGCTGTTTTTTCAACCACAATTAAACTTAAAGTCCAATCAAATGATTGGTGTGGAGGCACTGATTCGTTGGATCCATCCAACAAAAGGATTAATTTCACCAGCCGAGTTTATCCCGGTTGCAGAGGAAACAGGCCTTATTATACCGATTGGTGATTGGGTATTAAGAAAGGCTTGCGACTACTTAAATGAGTGGAAAGCTGCAGGAATTAATCATATCAAAATGTCGGTTAATATAGCGACAAGCCACTTTAAGCGGCGTGACTTCTCTGAAAATGTTATAACGATATTAAATAACGCAAACGTTAATGGAAATAAAATAGAATTAGAAATTATTGAAAGCAGCTTGATGGAAAATACGGAAGATACGGCGCTTACACTAAAAAAATTGAGAGCACATAATGTCGGTATATCAATTGATGATTTCGGAACAGGGTATTCATCGTTAGGGTACTTAAAGTCGTTTCCAATTTCGACTTTAAAGATAGATCAATCGTTTGTTAGAGATATTATGAACAATGGTGAGGATCGAGCGATTGTGTCTGCAATTATTAATTTAGCAAAAAATTTAAAGCTCGAAGTGGTTGCTGAAGGAGTAGAAACAGAAGAGGCACTTACGTTTCTAAAGAGTAAACATTGCGATATTATGCAAGGCTATTATTATAGCAAACCATTACCCGCTAATCAGTTCATTGAATTTATTAGCTAGGCTCTTCACGTTGTGCGTGAAGGTTTGAAAATTACGGTCCAAAAGCAACAAAGTAGACGAAAACATTCTTTAGGTAACAGGAATTTTTGAATTCTATATTTGACATCGTGCCTAAGCTGTGATAAATTAGTAAAGTAATTTAATTAAGGACATTTACAAGCAGGAGCGCCCGCTTCTCACCTGATTGACGCTAGAGCTGTTAACAGGTTTTGATTAGTTTTTAAAGGATCAGTGTGGGCGTAGTATGCGTTCACACTTTTTTTATTGAAAAGAATGCTAAATATCAACAAGACTTTAATGTAAAATTGGTATACCAACATAGACACATACCTTTTTAAATGAAGTCTTTGAGAACTAGCGCATGAATGCTTTGTCCGTGTTAAACTCACTTGGAGGTGGCTCATTATTAGTAAGGACATGTTGATCAATGAGGCCATTCGCGCCCGTGAAGTACGTCTCATCGGTCCAAATGGCGATCAAATTGGAGTTAAGTCGAAACAAGAAGCTTTAGAAATGGCACAACAGGCAAACCTTGATTTGGTTATGGTTGCTGCAAATGCAAAACCACCAGTGTGCCGTATCATGGATTTTGGTAAGTTTAAGTATGAGCAGCAAAAGAAAGACAAAGAAGCTCGTAAAAATCAAAAAGTGATTAATATTAAAGAAGTACGTCTCAGTCCGACGATTGAAGATAATGACTTTAATACAAAACTTCGTAATGCGAGAAAGTTCCTTGAAAAAGGTGACAAAGTTAAAGCTGCTATACGTTTCCGTGGTCGTGCAATTACTCACTCTGAAATCGGCCGTAAAGTATTAGAACGATTAGCGACAGAGTGTGAGGACATTGCGATTGTTGAGGCAAAGCCTAAAATGGAAGGCCGAAGCATGTTCTTAGTACTTGCTCCTAAAAGTGATAAGTAATAGTACGCCAACGAAGAACGATTAAGGGAGGAATAAACAAATGCCTAAAATGAAAACTCATAGAGGCGCTGCTAAGCGTTTTAAGAAAACTGGTTCTGGTAAGTTAAAGCGTTCGCACGCATTTACAAGCCACTTATTCGGTAACAAGTCTCAAAAACAAAAGCGTAAGCTTCGTAAAGCAGGAATGGTTCATTCTGGTGACTTCAAACGTATTAGAGAAATGTTAACATACAAAAAATAATTGCAAAAGCTAAAGAAACAAGGAGGGAACTACTATGCCAAGAGTAAAAGGCGGATATGTAGCTCGTCGTCGTCGTAAAAAGGTATTAAAGTTAGCAAAAGGTTACCACGGTTCAAAACACCGTTTATTTAAATCAGCACAAGTACAGGTAATGAAATCATTCTTATACGCTTACCGTGATCGTCGTCAAAAGAAGCGTGACTTCCGTAAATTATGGATCACTCGTATTAACGCGGCTGCTCGTATGAATGGATTATCATATAGCCGTTTAATGCACGGTTTAAAAGTTGCTGAAATCAACGTTAACCGTAAGATGCTAGCTGACTTAGCGGTAAACGATGAGCAAGCATTTGCAGAATTAGCTACAAAAGCAAAAGCAAGCTTAAACGCATAAGTAAAACTAACTTAGTGGTTGTTTCGACTAACTAATTAGTGAACGGTTATATAAAATAAACAATAGAGGGTACTGGTATATTTACTAGGCCCTTTTTTGTATCTCTTTACACAATTTGATCAAAGGTGAGAACGATGTTATATATTGCTTCATATTTTATTGGTGTAAGTATTATTGGTTTTTTGTTAATGGGTTTGGACAAACGTCGAGCAGTTAATGGAAACCAGCGAATTTCGGAACGAACCTTTTTACTGTTTGCCTTAATCGGTGGTTCTATTGGGATTTACTTTGGAATGAAGCAATTTCGGCACAAAACGAAAAAGTCAAAGTTTAATTTGGGTATACCTGTTATCATCGTTGGTCAAGTCATCCTATTACTCTTTCTTAATTCGTAAGAATGAAAATTTGAATCCTACCTCAATCTATGTTTTCATAGAATAAAATAAGGTGGGTTCAATGAAAGGGGGAATGTAGTGGAACAGTCATTGGATTCCATTCAGTTTGTTATTGAGGAAAGTGGATGGTTAGCCCCTCTATTCTTTATTTTACTGCATGTTCTAAGGCAAGTTTTCTTCATACCTGTTATTCTTGTTTGCTTATTAGGTGGATATTTATTTGGTGTTTTTTATGGAACGATCTATTCCTTAATAGGTTTAACGTTTACTAGTCTAGCATTTTATGTGATTGCAAAAAAGTTTCCTAAAGTAACGACAAAGCTTTTTTATTTAAAAAAGAAATATTTCGGGTCGTATCATCGAATGAGTTTAGTGCAAATGTTCATTATTCGTTTAATGCCCTTTATTCATTTTCATTTAATTTCTTTATATTTGTTAGAGATGTCTAAAAACGTGAAGGAATATACGAAATACTCCTTTTATGCATGTATACCACCAGCATTTGTTTTCACTGCTTTTGGACATATGATTCATGAAATGCCGCTCGCAATCAGTTTAACGTTAGTTGGTGCCTTATTCGTAGTTTTTACAATTCTCGGTAGAAGAGAAGTAACGTACAAGTGGCATGATTTTTTTGCAACAAAATCATAAAAGGGAGAACAGTGCTTAGAGCAACTATTCTCCCTTTTTCTTTAGGAATTCCTTTACCGGGCTTTTCCATTCAATTTCTGCATTTGGGTAATGAATAAGTATTTCCTTTTCAATCACTTCAAAATCCTCTCGGTCTAACCCTTGAAGTAATTCAGGATTTTTCACCCATACTTGAGCCGAAATGACTTCAAATGCTTTATCCGTCGTGCCTAAATATTTTTCCCCTTCAAATAAAACCCCTTTATAGGTGACAAAGAAATTCTTCCGTACATTTTGCTTTTCGTCATGAAAGTGAAATTGCTTCTTTTCATGAGCAAGTTCAAATTTTCGTTTAGGGTTTGTAATGTATTTAATTGCACTATATATAATGACAATAAACGCAATAATGATTAGTAAACGAAACAATATGACCATTGATAACTCCTCCTATTTTTGGTCTAGACATTCTTTCTCTTATAGAGGTTGTTCAAAAAGTCCGGGAAAAATATCTGTCGAATTTCTTTGTCAGCTTGCTCTTCTGCGCTTCCTTGAACTTCTCGGATCTTTTTGTCCTCCTTTTTGAACACATACTTATATACGATTGAAACGAAAAAAGGTTGCACATTTGCTATAATATTAGTAATTATTTTTTGTATCAATTTTATTTTATCTTATACTACAAAGAAAAAGAATGAAAGTATTTAGAAGGAGAGAAACGATTGTGAATTTGAAAAAACTATTTGATATGCAGCGACAGTTAAATGAACGTATTATAAAAGAGCATCAGCTCGAAGAACGGAATTTGTTAGCTGAACAAATTTTAGCACTAGAAGTCGAACTGGGAGAGCTAGCGAATGAGACAAGGTGTTTTAAATATTGGAGCAACAAACCGCCGGCTGAGCGTCATATCATATTAGAAGAATATGTAGATGGGCTTCATTTTATCCTGTCGTTAGGAATTGTCCTGAAATTTGAGGATATTCAGGTACATCCGAAACACGAAGAAAAGACGAAAACATTAGTTCAAGCTTTCCAGCGGGTATACGATTTAATTACGAAATTGCATGAGCACCAAACCTATGAGAGTTATATGGAACTATTTGATGATTATTTAATTCTCGGTGAAAAATTAGGGTTTTCGACTGACGAAATGGAGCAAGCTTATTATGATAAGAATGAAGTAAATCATCGTCGCCAAGATGAAGGGTACTAAGCTTTAAAAGGTGATTGTTTGAGTATCGAAACACACTCGTTTATACTAGAGTTGAATACATATAAGGGAGGACATTTACTTATGGCAAAATTAGATCCAACTTTACAAATGTTAAAAGAATTAACAGATGCTAACGGAATTCCTGGTAATGAAAAAGAGCCGCGTGACGTGATGAAACGCTTTATTGAGCCTTATGCGACTGAAGTTTATACTGATAACTTAGGAAGCTTAATCGCTAAGAAAACGGGTTCTCAAGAAGGACCAAAAATTATGGTAGCCGGACATCTCGATGAAATCGGTTTCATGATAACGAGCATTGACGATAAAGGCTATCTGCGTTTCCAAACAGTCGGAGGTTGGTGGGAGCAAGTTATGCTAGCACAACGTGTGACGATTATGACGAAAAATGGTAATGTCCCAGGTGTTATCGGCTCGAAGCCGCCGCATATTCTTTCTCCTGAAGTACGTAAAAAGCCTGTTGATAAAAAAGATATGTTCATTGACATTGGTGCGTCAAGTAAAGAAGAAGCAATGGAGTTTGGAGTTCGCCCTGGAGATGCAGTCGTTCCAGTTTGCGACTTTACCGTAATGAAAAATGAAAAGTACTTAATGGCGAAAGCGTGGGATAACCGTATCGGTTGTGCGATTGCGATTGAAGTACTTAGACAATTAAAAGATGTAGATCACCCTAACACTGTATACGGTGTAGGAACTGTTCAAGAAGAAGTGGGTCTACGCGGGGCTAGAACTTCAGCTCACCTTATTCAACCAGATATCGGTTTTGGTGTCGATGTAGGTATCGCTGGTGACACACCAGGAGTAAGTGAAAAAGATGCACTTGCTAAGATGGGTGAAGGTCCACAGATCATCATGTATGACGCATCAATGGTGTCTCATAAAGGATTAAGAGACTTTGTTACTTCAACCGCTGAAGAAAACAACATTCCATACCAATTTGATTATGTAGCAGGCGGAGGCACAGACTCAGGAGCAATTCATTTAACGGCTAACGGGGTTCCGTCACTGTCAATTACGATTGCTACTCGTTATATCCACACACATGCAGCTATTCTACATCGTGATGACTTTGAAAATGCTGTAAAGCTAATTGTTGAGGTTATTAAAAAGTTAGATACGGATACAGTGAAACAAATTACATTTGATTAATAAAGAAAAGCGGAAGGTGTCTGCTTATCGGCGACAAGCGCTGGAGGGCTAACAAAATGTGTCCTGCCTTTGGACACATTTGATAGACCGAAGCGACCTCGAGCCGATGACACCTGCAGCTAGACAACTTCGAAATGTTAACTTGTTATCTGCAAAGAAAAAATCCGGCGAGATTCGCCGGATTATTTTTGTAGCCCGTTCGTAATTTGTGAAACCACCTGATGTTTTTGGTCCTCACTTGCATTTCTCCAATACACTTCAAATAACACTCCTAAACCTGGCAACATTTTTTCTTCACCACTTGCCATTGCATCTGTAATGGTAGCTTCGACTTGGTCCTGACTGCTTCCTTGGACATTTGCTAAAATAGCACCTCTTAAATTAAAGCTCATCGCTAAGCACTCCTTCGCTAAGTAAATATTAAATCTTTCCTAGTTTGTGATATTTTTTTAGGGATTATGTATAATTTGGAGGGTATAATTATAAAAAAGAGAGGTAGTTCAAAAAGTCCGGGAAAAATAACTGAGAAAGTTGATCTTCGACTAAGGGCCCCACGTCCTGTGGGAACGTCGAAGTCACCACATCCTGTGGAAGCTCGTTGGTTTGCTTCTGCGGCGCTCACGTATTAAAAGCATACGCTGTGCTCCTCGAAGCTGCACCGCCTCGAAGTTCTTGGTTCTTTTTGTCCTCCTTTTTGAACATATAGTAGATGCATTTTGATAATGATAGGAGTTTGTAATGAATCGTATTGAATCAGCTAAAAACCCGAAAGTAAAACAGTGGAAAAAGTTACATACAAAAAAAGGCCGCGATACGGATAATCAATTTTTGATTGAAGGAACGCATTTAATAGAGGAAGCTCGGATATCAGGTATAGATCCTATAGAATTGATCATTTCTGAAGAGTATGCCGTTCCAAAAAACTGGTCTGATTGGCAAGTGCCCATTACATACGTTACGGATCGTGTTATGATCGAGTTAAGTGAGACGAAATCTCCACAAGGCGTCATTGCTATCTGTCAGCAATTTGAACATCAACTCATTCCAAGTCAAGGGCGATACTTATTACTAGATGCCGTACAAGACCCAGGAAATGTTGGAACTATTATCCGCACAGCAGATGCTGCAGGTGTTGATGGAATTGTTTTAGGAGAGGGATCAGTCGATCTTTATAATGGAAAAGTCATTCGTTCCACCCAAGGTTCCTTGTTTCATTTACCGATTGTAAAAGGTAATTTGTTGGAGTGGATTGAAAAACTGAAGACATTGGATATTCCAGTTTACGGAACAGCTCTTGAAAATGGACAAGATTACAATCAAATAGAGTCACCATTTTCATTTGCTTTAATCGTTGGTAACGAAGGAGAAGGGGTTTCTAAGGAGTTTTTAGACGAAACGGATGCCAATTTATATGTACCCATCTATGGCCAGGCGGAGTCGTTAAATGTAGCGATTGCTACTGCCGTGTTACTGTATGGATTAAGAAAAAAATAAATGCACTTGCACTGTGTGTCATTTTTTTCTATACTTTAATAAGTTTAATATTACATAATTCAATATTGTCAAAAGCGTTGAAGGAGAGTAGTAGTCGGTCACTCACCATCTAGGGAGGAAATGTCTTAGACTGAAAGCATTTCTATGGATGAAACAGGTGAATTCACTCTTGAGCTAGCACCGGAACATAAGATGGTTATATTTTATATAGATCTTATTAAGGTGTTATCGGTTAATCCGTTATCTAATGAAGTGAGCAGTAGATTTTTCTATTGCTAATAAGGGTGGTACCACGAGCCATCGTCCCTTAGTTTGGGGCGATGGCTCTATTTATTTTTAGCTTACACTTTTCTTACAAGGAGGAAATATACATGAAAGATCGTTTAGAAGGTCTAAAGAACGAAGCGCTTGAAAAAGTAGTACAAGCCGACTCTTTAAAAGCATTACAAGACATTCGTGTCGCTTACTTAGGAAAGAAAGGTCCAATTACTGAAGTATTACGAGGAATGGGTCAATTATCAGCTGAAGAACGTCCACTCATTGGACAAATGGCTAATGATGTTCGTGCAGCTATTACTGAAAAGCTAGAACAAAAAGAAACACAATTAGAAGCTGAAGAAGTGGAACGAAAATTAGCAGAGGAAAGTATTGATGTTACACTTCCAGGCCGACCAGTAGTAAAAGGCGCTCGTCATCCGTTAACTGACGTTGTTGAACATGTTGAAGATGTGTTTATTGGAATGGGATTTGAAGTCGCTGAAGGGCCTGAAGTAGAAACAGACTACTATAACTTTGAAGCATTAAACTTACCGAAAGACCATCCGGCTCGTGATATGCAAGATTCTTTTTATATTACAAATGAACTTTTATTACGGACGCATACCTCTCCTGTACAAGCTCGTACGATGGAAAAGTATAAAGGGCAAGGTCCAGTTAAAATCATATGCCCAGGAAGAGTATTCAGACGTGATGACGATGATGCGACGCACTCTCACCAATTCATGCAAATCGAAGGTCTCTACATCGATGAAAATGTACGTATGAGTGATTTGAAGGGTGTACTAGATACATTTGCAAAACAATACTTCGGTGAAGATCGTACAATTCGTCTCCGCCCAAGTTTCTTCCCATTTACAGAGCCTTCAGTTGAAGTCGATGTTTCTTGTGGGATCTGCGGTGGTAAAGGCTGTCGAGTATGTAAGCAAACCGGCTGGATTGAAGTACTTGGAGCTGGGATGGTTCACCCACGTGTACTTGAAATGGGTGGCTTTGATCCGAAAAAGTATAGTGGCTTTGCCTTCGGTATGGGTGTTGAACGCTTGGCAATGTTAAAGTACGGCATTGACGATATTCGTCATTTCTATACGAATGACTTACGTTTCTTAGAACAATTTAAACAGGTATAAGAGGAGGAGAGAACATGTTAGTTTCTTATAAGTGGCTTCAAGAGTATATCGATGTAGCTGATTTAACGCCGAAAGAAATAGCGGAAAAGTTGACTAAAGGCGGGATTGAAGTAGACATTATTCATTCCCTTAAAAAAGGAATGAGCGGAGTGGTAGTTGGACATGTAGTGGAATGTACTCAACACCCGAATGCTGATAAATTACGTGTGTGTAAAGTAGATGTAGGCGCAGAAGAACATTTGCAAATTGTTTGCGGTGCAGCTAATGTTGGGGCGGATCAAAAAGTAGCTGTAGCAACAGTAGGTGCTGTTCTACCAGGGAACTTCAAAATCAAAAAAGCAAAGCTTCGCGGCGAGTTATCACAAGGGATGATTTGTTCACTTCAAGAGTTAGGAATTGAAGGAAAGTTGATTCCAAAGGAGTTTGCTGAAGGGATATATAATTTTCCGGCAGATGTTGAACCTGGTCAAGATGCACTTGAAGTCCTTAACTTAACAGATGAAGTGTTAGAATTAGATTTAACGCCAAATCGTTCAGACTGTTTAAGTATGTTAGGCGTTGCCTATGAGATGGCTGCATTGTTAGGTCGTGAGGTGAAACACCCAACAATAGCTGAAAGTTCAAGTAGCGAAAAAGCATCTGATTATGTTTCAGTTCAAGTGGAAGCATCAGAAGCCAACCCTTATTACGGGGCTAAAATTATTAAAAATGTAAAAATCGGACCATCACCGTTATGGTTACAAAACCGTTTAACAGCTGCTGGCATCCGTCCAATTAGTAATGTTGTCGATGTAACAAACTATGTACTAATTGAATACGGTCAACCACTTCATGCTTTTGACTATGATCGTTTTGGATCAAAGGAAGTAGTTGTTCGTCATGCGCGTGACGGAGAAGAAATTGTGACATTGGATGATGAAACCCGAAAGCTAAGCGCTGATCACTTAGTCATTACAAACGGGACAGAAGCAACGGCAGTAGCTGGTGTAATGGGTGGAGCAACTTCTGAAGTACAAAATGATACAACGACAATTCTATTGGAGTCAGCCTATTTTAATAGCCAAACGGTTCGCAGGGCTTCAAGAGATTTAGGTCTTCGCAGTGAGTCAAGCATGCGCTATGAAAAAGGTGTAGATCCTAAACGAGTGCGTGAGGCAGCTGAACGTGCAGCTCAGCTCATTGCAGAGTTAGCAGGTGGAGAAGTTGCAAGCGGTATTGTTGAAGTAGACACATTAAATATAGTGGAGCGAGAAGTAACGATTTCAACTGAACAAGTCAATCGACTTCTTGGAACAAGCTTAACAACTGAAGATATCGCAAAAATCTTTGACCGACTTCAATTCTCCTATGTACAAAATGGAGAAGCCTTCGATGTAACGGCTCCTACACGACGAAATGATATTTCGATCACAGAGGATTTAGTTGAGGAAGTAGCGAGGTTGTTCGGTTACGATCATATTCCAACAACTTTGCCAATCGGATTGACAACTACAGGAGGATTAACAGACTATCAAGCTGGTCGCAGAAAAGTCCGTCAGTCTTTAGAAGCAGCAGGCCTTTATCAAGCGATCACGTATTCTTTAACAACTCCTAAGAAAGCCACAGGTTTAAGTAATGAAAATGAACACTTAACACCAGTTAAACTTTCGATGCCAATGAGTGAGGATAGAAGTACGTTAAGAACGAGTCTGATCCCTCATTTATTAGATGTAATCAGTTACAATTTAAACCGCAAAGTCAACAATGTGGCCATCTATGAAGTAGGTTCCATCTTCTTATCAGAAGAAAAAGAAGTAACAAAGCAACCGACTGAAAAAGAAATGGTGGCAGGGGCGTTTACGGGTATTACACATAGTCATTTATGGCAAGGTGAAAAGAAAGTAGTAGACTTTTTCGTAGCAAAAGGTGTGGTCGAAGCACTAACTTCCGAGCTCGGTTTAAGTCACTTAATTGCTTTCGAACAAACGAAAAAGCCTGGACTCCACCCTGGACGTACAGCTTCGATCGTACTAGATGGAAGTGAAGTCGGGTTTATCGGTCAAATTCATCCAACGTTACAAAAAGAATTAGACTTGAATGAGACGTATGTGTTCCAAATGGACCTTGAGCAATTGCTAAACTACAAGCAAGACGATGTAGCTTACGAGCCAATTCCGCGGTACCCTTCAATTTCTCGTGACATTGCTCTCGTTGTGGATGAAGCGGTTCATGCAGGAAAAGTACAACAAGTGATCGTCACTGCTGGTGGCCAATTGTTAAAGAACGTACAATTGTTTGACCTATATCAAGGCGAGCATATGGAATCCGGAAAAAAATCGTTAGCATTTTCACTAACGTATTTTGATCCAGAGCGCACGTTAACGGATGATGAAGTTAGTCAAGTTCATCAAAAGGTTCTAGATCAATTAAAAACAGAAATCGGTGCAGAGCTGCGAGCATAGCTCTAAAGAAAAGGCAGATGGAAAGCAGTATCAAATTCCATCTGCCTTTTAATTGTCAATCACTTGTGAAGATAAAAATGATAAGAAATTATCCTCATAAATCATGAATAGGCTTGGCTTTATATTTTCAACAACGACGCTTCATGTTATGATAGAACTTAAGATTTTTCAAATTGCTAATTATGGAAGTAGTAAGAAGCCATAGATCGTGATAGGAGGCTTTTTGGGTGTCAGAGGAGAGAGAAACTGAACGAACTCGCACGACTGTATCAATATACGGCCAGCAATATACAATTGTAAGTGAAGAGGGCGATGCGCATGTTAAAGAGGTTGCCCAACATGTCGATCAAAAAATGAAAGAAATCAGAAAGCGCAATACATTGTTAGATACAACTAGACTAGCAGTTTTAGCTGCACTTAATGTCGCTGACGATTATGTGAAAATGACTAAAAAGCTAGAACAACTAGAAGCGAAATTAAAGGAAGAGGACAAAACAGATGTTTAGTTTACTAATATTTTTTATATTAATTAGTAGTTTTTTCATTGGATTGAAAAGAGGATTCATCCTTCAACTCATCCATCTCGTAAGTTTTTTTGTGGCATTAATTGTAGCTTACCTCTATTACGGGGAACTAGCTTCATATATTCGCTTATGGATCCCGTATCCTCAATTTTCGAGCGATGGCGCATTTTCTATGTTTATAGAAGCATTTAATTTTGAAAGTGTATATTATTCAGGTATAGCTTTTGCGATACTATTTTTCGGTACGAAAATCGCTTTGCATATTATCGGCTCGATGTTAGATTTTGTTGCACATTTACCGATACTACGTACGATCAATGGTTGGCTTGGAGGAATTCTATGTTTCTTAGAAGCGTATTTAATTCTTTTTATCGTTCTTCATGTTGCAGCGCTTTTACCGATTGAGTTTATTCAAGAACAGTTACAAAAATCTTCACTTGCACATCTGATCTTAGACTATACTCCATTTTTATCAAGTTGGATTAAGGAAATTTGGATTAATAATACGTTGTAAAAACTGGGCGTGGTACAAATGCTCAGTTTTTTATTTGATTTTTGCCGACTATTATTTGTATGATCATTAAGATAGTAACTTTTCAAAAGTATAACGTTCACAATTTGGCTAATAAAATGTTGAATTCGGACAATAAAATTTTAAAACGGACAATAAAATTGGAATTTGGACAATAAAGTATCAAATCGGACAATAAACGTTCGAATAGACGATCAATAATAGACCTAGCGTAAAGTGAGAAGCTTCTGCAAGCTTCACAGGTAACAAAAAAGCTGAAAATAAAGAAAGGACGAGGAATGTGAACAAGAAAGAAGTAATAAAAGTACTCGAACTTATAGCAATATATATGGAAATTAAAGGTGAGAACTCTTTTAAGGTTTCAGCGTACCGTAAAGCGGCTCAAGCGTTAGAAAGTGACGAGCGTACATTAGCTGAAATTGAGGATCCTTCGAAATTGAAAGGAATTGGTAAAGGAACAAGTGAAGTCATCCTAGAGTTAAAAGAAAATGGGACATCTTCCTTACTAGAAGAATTACAAGCCGAGTTACCTTCGGGCTTAATTCCATTATTAAAATTACCCGGCTTAGGTGGTAAAAAAATCGGGAAGCTTTATCAAGAATTAAATGTAACCGATCTTGAGAGTCTGCGAGAAGCTTGTGAGTCGAAAAAGGTCCAAGTACTAGCAGGCTTCGGTAAAAAGACAGAAGAAAAAATACTTGCAGCGATTGAAGAAGTGGAGAAGCGTCCCGAACGGTTTCCAATCGCTTATGTTCTTCCGATTGCAGTTGAAATTGAAAAGCAGTTAGCACAATTCGAGCAGATTGAACGATACTCAAGAGCAGGCAGCTTACGAAGATTGAGGGAAACCGTAAAAGATCTTGATTTTATCATCAGCACGAACGCCCCTGAGAAAGTAAAAGAACAGCTGTTAAGTCTTCCGCGTATTGTCAACGTCATTGCTGCAGGGAACACGAAAGTATCAGTAGAGTTAGGATACGACTATCCTGTAGGAGTGGACTTTCGTCTTGTAAAACCACATGAATTTGCAACGACACTTCATCATTTTACTGGTTCAAAGGATCATAACGTGAAAATGAGGCAGCTTGCAAAAGAACGTGGAGAAAAAATTAGCGAGTATGGGGTTGAAAATGTAGAAACAGGTGAAATAAAAACATTTGAAACCGAAGAGCAGTTTTTCAGTCATTTTAACCTATGCTTTATCCCGCCGGAAGCTCGTGAAGATCAAGGAGAAGTAGAAACTTCGAGGGAGACGTTAGATCTCATTGATATTAAAGATATAAAATCGGATTTACACATGCATACAACTTGGAGTGACGGGGCTTACTCGATTAAAGAAATGGCTGAAGCCGCTCGTGCCAAAGGGTATTCGTACATTGCGATTACCGATCATTCGCAATATTTAAAAGTTGCAAACGGGTTAACAGAAGAACGTTTGCTAGAACAAATGAAAGAAATTAAACGAGTGAATGAAGAATACGACGACTTTAAAATTTTCACAGGAATAGAGATGGATATATTACCCAATAGTACACTTGATTTCTCAGATGAACTATTAGAGCAAGTTGATTTTGTCATCGGCTCGATCCACTCTTCTTTTTCACAGGACCGTGAGACGATTATGAAACGATTAACGACAGCATTACGTAATCATCATGTAGACTTAATTGCTCATCCAACGGGTCGCTTAATCGGAAGGCGCAGTGGGTATGATGTGGATATTGAGATGCTCATTCAATTAGCGAAAGAAACGGACACTGCTCTTGAGCTTAATGCAAATCCGCATCGACTGGACCTGTCAGCAGAGTGGCTAAAGAAAGCACAAGACGCAGGAGTTAAACTGTCAATTAATACCGATGCCCATCATTCCGATCATTTTGATTTTATGGAAATTGGTGTAGGTGTAGCTAGAAAAGGAATGATAAAAAAGGAAACGGTTATTAATACGTTCACGAGAGAAGAATTTGAGCGATTTATTAACCGACATCACTAAATACGTATAGTGAGGAGAAAGGAGCAAATGCTCGTGCAAGAAAGAGTTATTAGAGTTTTAGAATATGAAAAAATGAAGAAACAACTTGTAGAACATGTTTCATCATCATTAGGAAGATCGAAAGTAGAACAGCTGATACCTTCTACTTCCATTGACGAAATCTCCCAAAGACAAAATGAAACATTTGAAGGAACAAAGGTCTTACGTCTGAAAGGACAAGTTCCTTTAGGTGGTATATTTGATATAAGAGCAAGTGTGAAAAGAGCAGGTATTGGCGGATCTTTATCCCCGTCCGAGCTTATAGAAATAAGTAGTACCATATATGGTGGCCGCAGGTTTAAGCACTTTATAGAAGACTTAGCGGAAGATGGAGTTGAAATTCCGTTATTACAACAGTTAGCAGAAAATATTGTTCCGTTAACTGATCTTGAACGTGCCATTAAACAATGTATCGATGATTATGGTGAAGTTTTAGACTCAGCGAGCCCAGCTTTACGAACGATCCGCCATCAAATTCGTAGCTATGAATCTGGAATACGCTCAAAGCTAGAAAATATTATTCGCTCTTCATCAACGCAAAAAATGTTATCAGATGCATTAATTACGATTCGTAATGACCGCTTTGTTGTACCTGTAAAACAAGAGTACCGTGGATCATTCGGGGGAATTGTTCACGATCAATCTGCATCAGGAGCCACATTATTTATTGAGCCACAAGCTGTCGTTACAATGAATAACCAGCTTAGGGAAGCTAAAGCAAAAGAGACGAAAGAAGTTGAACGGATTCTAGCTGAACTATCAGCACATGTGGGTGAACATACTGAAGAGTTACTCGTGTATGTCGATATTTTAGGAGACGTTGATTTTATTTTTGCAAAAGCTCACTATAGTAAGCGCCTTAAAGCCGTTCAGCCGAAATTGAATACGGATGGACAAGTACAGCTGTTTCAAGCAAGACATCCGCTCATACCGGATGAAGAAGTTGTACCGATTGATGTGGAGTTAGGGAAAACCTTTTCTTCTCTTATTATTACAGGACCGAATACGGGCGGGAAAACAGTTACATTAAAAACGATTGGTTTATTGACTCTCATGGCACAATCCGGATTGCACATACCCGCAGAAGAAGGGTCAGAAACTGCTGTGTTCCAAATGGTTTTTGCTGACATTGGGGATGAGCAATCCATTGAACAAAGCTTAAGTACTTTTTCATCTCATATGGTTAATATTGTAGATATCTTAAAGAAGGTGGACCATGAAAGCCTCGTCTTATTCGATGAGCTTGGAGCTGGAACCGATCCAACAGAAGGGGCGGCCCTAGCGATTGCTATTTTAGATCATGTATATCGTTGTGGTGCGAGAGTGGTTGCCACAACCCACTATAGTGAATTGAAAGGGTACGCTTATAACCGTGAAGGCGCAATGAACGCTAGCGTGGAGTTTGATGTTGAAACACTACGTCCGACGTACCGTTTATTAATTGGTGTTCCTGGGCGAAGTAATGCGTTTGCGATTTCAAGAAGACTCGGTCTATCTGAAGAAATTATTGACTTAGCGAAAGCACAAATTAATACCGAAAACAGTCAGATTGAAAACATGATTGCTTCACTTGAAGAGAGCAAAAAGTCTTCACGAGCTGAATGGGAAGAAACGATAAAGCTTAGGGAAGAAGCTGAAAAATTACGGAATGATCTTATCGAGAAGCTAGAGTTACTAGAAGATGAAAAAGATCAAGTGTTGTCTGAAGCTGAGGAGAGAGCAGAAGAAGCTGTAAAAAAAGCGCGTCAAGAAGCAGAAGGAGTCATAAAAGAGCTTCGTATGCTGCAAAAAGATGCAAATTTAATCAAAGAACATCAGCTCATTGAGGCGAAAAAGAGATTAGAAGAAGCAACGCCTATGTTAAAAAATAAGAAACAACAAAAAATAAAGAAGGCAGCGAAACGACAAGAATTGAAGCCTGGGGATGAAGTTAAAGTCCTTAGCTTCGGACAAAAAGGCCATATCGTTGAAAAAGTAAATGAGAAAGAGTACCAAGTACAATTAGGTATTATGAAAATGAAAGTGCAGATCGACGATATTCAATATTTAGATCGACCGAAGCCAGTTGAAACGAAGCCATTAGCGACTGTAAAAGGAAATGACCATCATGTAAAACCAGAACTCGACTTAAGAGGACAAAGGTATGAAGAAGCGTTATTAAAACTAGAAAAATACCTAGACGATGCGTTACTAGCTGGGTATCATCAAGTTTCAATTATTCATGGAAAAGGTACGATGGCTCTAAGAAAGGGAGTTAAAGAATACCTTAAAAAACATCGACATGTTAAATCTTCACGAGATGGGGGCATGAATGAAGGTGGTCTCGGAAATACAGTTGTTGAATTTAAGTAGATAGAAGGCGGTTAAGTGATGGGGAATTTATTTGAAAATGTTTATATTCAAACCGCAGCTTACTACAGTGTATCCGTACTTGCAATTATCGTGTTTTTAGCGGTGTTTGAACTCGTAACGAAATATAACAATTGGGAGGAAATTAAGAAGGGGAATATCGCGGTTGCCTTGGCAACCGGTGGGAAAATATTTGGGGTTGCTAATATTTTTAGGTATTCAATTCTTCATAATGATTCTTTACTAGAAATGCTTGGTTGGGGAATCGTTGGTTTCATTTTCCTCTTATTGTGTTATTTCATGTTTGAATTTTTAACGCCAAGTTTTAAAGTCGATGATGAAATTGCTAATGATAACCGTGCGGTAGGATTTATTGCGATGACCATTTCTGTAGCTCTTTCATATATCATTGGTGCTAGTATTATTTCTTCGTAATTGGAGTAGGAGGAAAAGTTTTGGAAACACTTTGGAAAGTACTTTATATTTTATGTGGAGTTTTTATACTAATAGGAGTTATTTTTATGGCGTTTAACTTATAGAATAATACTATTAGAGGATGTTCAAACACGCACTTTTAAGAGAAAAAAAGAAGCGATAGAGACATTTTTATATGTTTTTGTCGCTTTTTTCTAAAAATTTTAAAAAATTAGTTTAAATTTGTAACCGTTTACACTACAATAGAGTATAGAGAGGGAATGGTTTGGAAAGGAGACGAATATAAAAGGGAGGTTATTAACTGTGACTACTACAGTTGAAAAGCGTTGGCTTGAGCATTACCCAGCAGAAATACCTACATCGATTCAATATCCTGAAAGGAGTCTTCAATCGTTCTTAAAGGAAGCTGCAGAGCAGGTACCAGAAAAGAAGGCAATCCACTTTTTAGGAAAAGAATTATCGTACCAGGAGCTTTATACTTTATCAAAGAAATTTGCAAACCAACTACAAGGAATTGGAGTAAAAAAGGGTGATCGCGTAGCTATAATGCTAGCAAATACTCCTCAGTCTGTCATCTGCTACTATGGAGCACTCATGGCAGGAGCTATCGTAGTTCAAACCAATCCACTATACGTTGAGCGAGAAATTGAACACCAGATGAATGACTCTGGCGCAAAAGTCATTGTTTGTCTTGACTTAGTATACCCGCGTGTGGCAAAAGTTCGTAATAAAACGAACCTTGAACATGTTATTGTCACAGGCATAAAGGACTTTTTACCTTTTCCTAAAAATTTAATTTATCCATTTATTCAAAAGAAGAACACAGGTATTACCGTAAATATTACGTATGATGCAAAAACATTAAACTTTGCTGAATTTCTTAAAGCTGGTTCTGAAAAAGAACTAGATATTAAAATATCGCCTAAAGAAGATTTAGCACTTTTACAATATACGGGTGGAACAACAGGTGTAGCGAAAGGTGTTATGCTTACTCACCATAATTTAGTCACTAATACAACTCAATGTTTACATTGGATGTATAAGATGGAGAAAGGCGAAGGACGGGTTCTTGCGGCATTACCTTTCTTCCATGTTTATGGAATGACGGTTATTATGAATGTTTCAATTATGTATCAGTCGAAAATGATTGTTGTTCCAAAGTTTGAACCAAAAGACGTATTAAAGACGATTGATAAGCAAAAAGTTACGATTTTCCCAGGTGCCCCAACGATGTATGTGGCATTGATTAATCATCCGGAAATCAAAAATTACGACTTATCTTCAATTGAAGCTTGTCTGAGCGGTGCTGCTCCGTTGCCACTTGAAGTTCAACAGAAGTTTGAACAGTTAACAGGCGGAAAACTGGTTGAGGGATACGGTTTAACCGAAACGTCTCCAGTAGCGATTTCAACACCAATTTGGGGTAAACGTAAAGAAGGAAGTATCGGTGTACCTTGGCCGGATACAGAGGCTGCTGTTTTATCAGCTGAAACTGGTGAATTTTGTGAGCCTGGAGAAGTTGGTGAAATTATCATTCGCGGCCCGCAAGTTATGAAGGGATACTGGAATCGGCCAGAGGCGACGGCTGCAACGTTCAAAGACGACTGGTTCTTAACTGGAGATATGGGGTACATGGATGAAGACGGCTATTTCTATATTGTAGACCGTAAAAAAGATATGATCATCGCAGGTGGATTTAACATTTATCCTCGTGAGATAGAGGAAGTTTTATATGAGCATGATAAAATTCAAGAGGCAGTTGTTATTGGTGTTCCCGATCCATATCGTGGTGAGACGGTTAAAGCATTTGTTGTGCTTAAAGAGGGTACTAGTTTAACAGAGGATGAATTAAACAAATACTGCCGTGAGAATTTAGCTGCCTATAAAGTTCCGAAACTATATGAGTTTAGAAGTGAATTACCGAAAACTTTAATTGGTAAGATCTTAAGACGTGTTCTTGTCGACGAAGAAAAAGCCAAGTTTGCGGATAAAGCAAGTGAGGACACAAAACAAACTTCATAAGAATAAAAAAGCAGCTGTCCCAATAAACTGTACCCTATAGAGTAGACATTAAAAAAAGTCTACCTATAGGGTACTTTTTTGTATAATTAAAGAAAAATGGGGATTGGGGAAAGTACAATGAGTAAAAAGATATTTACAGAGTGCGAAATT
>NZ_JBLWFS010000040.1:0-26927 GCF_048323755.1 Alkalihalobacterium sp. APHAB7 | reverse complement strand
ATACATCCTTGATAAACATCCTTTATTGAAACTAATTCCAGTTCTGTACGATGTTGATTTTGGGCATACACAACCAATTTTTACATTCCCAATTGGTGGGATTGTAGAATTAAATAGTATAGGAAACGAAATAAAAGTTACCAAATTTTAATTACTAAAAACAAAATTGTTCTATACAATTAATTTAACTAACGAGTGCGTTACTTCAAGAAGGAGTAAGGCTTTCTTTTGCTGAATTAAAGAATAGAATTGTTGAAGAATGAAGGATATCATTAAAAGCTAATTAGCTACTCAGGAGGATATGATGAAAATTATTAGGGATACAGGTAGAAGTTTTGATTTAGAAAATTTTCTTTCTATGCCATTAGTAGCTCATTTATCAACGGTGGCAGGAGATTCGCCAAGAGATTCACCTGTTTGGTTTTATTGGCGAGATAAAAAGATTTGGATAATAGGTACAGCATCAGATACATTTCCAGATAGAATAAGAAGAAATCCAAAATGTGCTATTGGAATAGTAGATATCAACCAGGATACCGGTCTATTTTTACATGCAGGATTTAGAGGAACTGCAACTGTTAAGCCTTTTGACGAGATAATAGCAAACCAGTTACTTTCTCGTTATTTGGGAACTGAAATCGAAAAGTGGGACCCGCGTTTTAAAGATTTAGATTATAGTAATGTTTTAATATGCTTTACACCTGAAACAGTAGTAGCTCGTGACCAATCATATGTCCTTCCTAAAAGTGATGAAAAGTAGATTGCTCAAAAGAATAGCCTCTTATTGTGCAAACGATGGCGATTGCTTAATAAAGTAATCGCATCTTGTGCTAACGAAGCATGTTATTTATGTTTTCCATATTGGAATATAGTGTAGATATAGGGTCCCTTTGATGTTGATTCTATTGGACGGGAGTGTTAGAAAAAAATCTACAAACTTGAAGGAAACAAAGTATGCATTATCTGATTCCTTTAATGCATACTTTGGATTCTTATTTTTCTGGAGTGCTGGTACATTTCGTTGGTAAATGTATGGGTGGTGTGTGGTAAATTTCTTGGTGTGCTGTGGTAAAAAATAGCAAGGGTTGTAACATTTTGTGGCTGTAATCAAAATGTAGATATTTTAGGAATTTGGATATAAGAGTAATCTCTTTTCAAAGCTCTTCCGATATAATTGAGGTAAAGCCAGATAAAAAGGGGAAATAAAAATGAGAATGATTAAGTTTCTGTTGTTTTCACTAATGGTAATGCTTTTACTGAGTGGGTGTCATTCAAATGCGACAGATACGAATGGAGATATTTTTCAATATAAAAATTCGTTTGTCGGTGATAACAATGCAGTAGGAAACATTACTAATCAGTTACCTGCAGCAGAGTACTTAAACGGTTTTGAACTGAAAACAAGCGAAGAACCGTATGGAATTATCTTGAATTATGAGGGATTAATATCAGATCAAGAGTACCGAGAAACTGTGATACACAATGCAACTTTTTTATTTACGTTAGTACAAAATGTCGATTGGATCACATTTAATTCGGATCTAGGCGAATATACAATTACGAAAGAACAACTGCAGGAGTGGTTTGATATAGAATTAAGTGAAGTCCAAAACGAAGATGAACTAAGTGAACTTATACAAGTAAACTTAGCAGACACAAATAAAGTGAATCACTTTTTCAAGAACGGCGAGCGTTAATTCAGTAGAATTAGCGCTTTTAAATTGGTGTTTTAATAATCATAAAAGAAAATTGAATGAATTCTATAAAATGAGGAACTTTTTTTATAGTTATAGAGTCTTATAGGTAGGAAATGTTTTTTAGTAATATTGATAAAACAAATAATCATTCGTGGTAATATAGGAGTATTACCTGTTAAATTATGTATTTTTTGTGTTTTATACGAACTGGGAAGTGAATAACGATAAAACAACAGTCTATCTACTAGGTTCTTTTCATAATGGGTCCGGAAACATGTATCCAATGAGAAAGAAAATCGAAGACGCCTTCCAATCTTCCAATTACTTAGTATTAGAAATTGACTCTACAAACGAAGATTTTAAAGTATTATATGACACTAGCTTATTTTGTTACGTTGCCTGATGATGAACAAATAAGCCTTTTGTTATCCAAAGTTGAAGAGATAAAAACAGGTCAATCTGTTTATAGCTATCCGATAGAATTATGGAAAGCTGGTAACCACCAAACGTTTGAAGAATGGATATATAATACATACTTGGATGACGAGAATAGCTTTGGAGATCAAAGGCTAGAAAGTTTTGTAGAAACGATGCTGATAAAAAGAAATCAACTTATGGCAGATCGAATAATTGAATTTTTGTCCAGTGAAGATGAAAATCATTTTTTTGTAATTGCGGGAGCCGCTCATTTCTTTGGAGAAAAAATATTATTAAAATTCTAGAAGATGCTGGGTATAACGTTATCACTCATTAGCTAATATGGGCGAGGTTTTAGAAGGTATCGCCTTCCTTATCCCCTCTCAAGGAGGAAGTTGAATAAATAATGAATAAGAAATTTGCTTTATATCTTTTTGCTTTTTCTTTTTTTGCGGTATTGCTGTTACAGGAATCTACTACATGTATGTAAAATAAATGGTTGGTTGTTTAATAAGGCAGCCTAAATAGACAAGTAATTAAGCTATCGGATACGTTTGTGCAACAGCAACTGGAACAATAAACTTCTAGTGTAATACATATATATTGACGAGAAAAATGGAGGTGAGGAAAATTTACTTGATAATCATAGCAATAAGTTATTTTTTTACTCACAGGGGAGAGGGTGCTATTGAAAAAAACTAGGGGTGTTTTTCTTCTAGTCATCACATTGTTCATTGCTGGTTGTAATAATGATGCCATCTTAATAGAAGAATATCAGAAGGAATTAAAAGAGTTAAATGATAAAATTGTTGAGCTTGAAGAAACCGTTACGAAGCAGCAAACAGTAATTGACAACTATGATAAAGAATTTTCTTACATAATGAGATTTACAGAAGGTGAATTAAAAGCATACGAACGTTTTTTTGAAGACAAAGATGTCCAACACCTATCGGATTTTTCACCAGAAAAAATCGTGTTGATTTATTTTCATTCAGTGGTAATTGCTGACGTTGAAGCAATATATTCACTAACATACGACGATGGTACGTTACCTGACCTAACGACATTTAGACAGAAGTATTATAGTGAGGGGATTCATAAAAAAGAACTGGAAACCACCCTAGACTTTAGATACTATGATTCAATTAAAGTTAGAGAAGATAATAAAACTGAAAATGAGGTAGCTGTCGAAATGGGTGTAAATTTTGGCCTATTTTATGCAACAGAAATGTTAGGATTGAAAAAAGAAGATGGAATTTGGAAAATGGATATTTTACATTTGTTAGAGTAGCTTGAGCAGAGAAAGGAATAAGCTTCTTTACTATCAGGGCAATAATTTAATAGACCGTGACACTACTTGTGTTAACAATGCAAATTAGTATAACAAGCAGAGCCATCTTGTAAAAGTAGGATGAATTATATGAAACAAACAAAAATAGGCCCTTGGACGATCGAGGTCGATGTTGATAAAACAAAAGAATTTTATGATAAGTATCATTTAATCACTGAAGATTGTGATTGTGATTACTGTGCTAATTATGTTTTAGCGTGTGACAGGTTCCCGTCAGAGATGAAAGATCTTTTTCAATCACTTGGTATTGACCCTCGCAAAGAAGGTGAGATTTCTGAGTATATGGAGAATCAAGATAGTACCCATTTATATAGTGCATTCTATCATATGGTCGGCAGAATAATTGAGGGACCTAAATTATGGACACCTTCCAAGAAAGGCAGTAAGGTTTCGACACCTAGTTTTGTTGAATATCATGGTGTTGAAATAGGTTTCAGTGAAGATTTAGCGCTAGTTCCAGATGGGTTTCCGGTACCAACTATACAGTTTGAGATTCAAATGAATGTGCCGTGGTTGTTAAGGAGGCCAGTCCTTAACGAGCAGCGTTTATTTAATAAAGGAGACTCTCAATGAAGAAATCTTTAATAGGATTGGTATTAGTTTCTATCTTATTGAACTTAGTAGGATGTTCAAAAAAAGAAGAGCTTCCCTATGCTTTACCAGGTAATCCTTATAAAATAATATATGTTACTTCAGATGACGTAATAGGTGATGAATACTATGGTAAAAACCATCAATGGTATATAGAATTTGATGAAAATGAGGGGGTATATTTTAATATCATTGTGAATGGTTTAAAAGGGATACAGGATATTGCTCCTTCTTTAAAGGCTGAACAAGCACCTTATGTGTAATTTTGAGTACCAAGGAATTGGTCGTAGAAACAACTAATTTTGAAGAAGCTAAGAAATTCCTTTTGGAAATTACCAAATAAATTTTATTCAACTGTCACTGGTTGTACTAACAACAGGTATATGCAAGAAGAACTGTTTAGATATGCCCTTGAGTTGGTCATTTTAGGCGTATAATTTAAAGCCATTCGGTAATCCTTCTGATAGAGTAACGATAAGGCGGTAATTAAAAAATGACTATGATTGAGATGGTAATCCGAACAACAGTTGGTTTCATTATTCTTTATATTCTTTGTCGTCTTCTTAATAAAAAACTCATTGCGCAAATGACCTTTTTTGATTTTGTAGCGGGGATTACGATAGGTTCCGTCGTCGCCAGCTCCATGTTAATGAAAGATGTTCCCGTTCTAGTTGGGATGGTTGGTTTAATATTATTTTGCTTTTATACTTTTTTAAGCAGCATAGGGGCCATTAAATCTTTTCTTGGCAGAAAAGTGTTAGAGGATGAGCCGACGTACTTAATCAAAAATGGAGAGATTTATGAAGAAGGATTAAAAAAGGTCAGGCTTACGATGGACAGTCTATTAACGGGTTTACGAAAACAAGGCTTTTTTTACATTGATCAAGTGGAGACAGCCTATCTAGAAACAGATGGAACGATTACGGCTTTGGCCAAGCCCCCTTATTTAAATGCCATGCAAAAAGACGTTTTCAATATACAAGCAAGTCGTGGGATTTCACAAGCATTTATTATTGATGGTCAAGTCCTTTCCAGTAGTTTAAAGCTGTTAGGAAAGGATATGACGTGGGTTCGCCAGGTTTTACAAACATATAATGTAGCTAATGTAAAAGACGTCTTCTTTGCACAGATCGACGAACTGGGGAATGTATACATTGATGTGAGGGATGACCTGCCTAATAAAGATCAAAAATAGTTGGTGGATTTTACTAATTAGTCAAAGCCTAGACCAATTCATTAAAAGAGTAAGGGAGAAAAGCACTCAAGGCAGAGTGCTTTTTTCTTGTGTCCACTAAGTCACGTTTATTACTTAAAGTTAAATAAAAAGGAAATTTGTGTTAAAATGGATGGGATATAGGGGGCATATAAAATGAAAACTATGATGTTACTTCTACTTTGTAGTGGTTTCCTAATTTCAGCATGTAGCAGCCAAGAAAAAACAGCGGTGACAGAAGTTTTGGATCGAGACTTTGAGGCACTTCTTATTAGTAAAATATACGAGGTTGAATCACCTTTTCAAGAAGGAGCAACAGCTTCAGTTGATGAAATTATTGAAGAGCCAAAACAAATAAATGCAGTTTAAAAGATCATAAGTGACGTCCCGTTTCAACCCATAGCAAAAGATCAAGTCGTCAAAGAATTACTACATAAACGTCCTGAGTATACTGTCATTTTTATTGAAGACTGGTCCGAATCTGGTCCAGTCGATACGGGATTTTGGATATCTGAAGAAGGGTTTATCGTACATCCGACTCGGGAAGAAACGTATTATATTCATCGTGATGTTGGTCGGTTATTTGAAGAAATTTTAGAAGTGTTAGACGTGGAATTGATTGTTCCGTCTGAATAGGTTTAAATCAAATCACACCTAGGTTTCGGACCCATGAAATTACATAACTATTAAAATTTTTAAAGGAGTGATGTATATGATGAAAAATCAAACGGCGATTATAACGGGTGGAACGAGAGGGATCGGAGCAGGCATCGTGAAGCTGCTTTTAGCAGAAGGCGTTAAAACGATTGTATTGGCGAAAAACGAAGAGTCAATCGCTAACCTTAAAGAAACAATGGGTGATCTAGGAGAATTAGAGGCCTATAAATGTGATATTACTTCAAGCGAACAAGTGGCAGCAGTCGTGGAAACGGTTTATGAAAAGTATGGTCGGATTGATACGTTAGTGAATAATGCCGGTGTTGGTGTGTGGAAGCCATTTGAAGAAATGACGGAAGAAGATTGGGATAGTCAATTGGATACGAATTTAAAAGGGGCTTTTCTATGCAGCCAAGCGGTTTATAAAAAGATGATGGAGGGCGAAGGTGGACAGATTGTCAATATTGCATCTGACCTTGCCTACAATACGACCGAAAAGGCGTCCGCCTATTGCGCAAGTAAATGGGGGCTGCTCGGGTTGTCTCATACGATGAATAAAGAAGGAAAAAAACATGGGATCCGTGTAACAACGGTGTCGCCTGGTTTAGTTCAAACGGATTTCGGCGGGGTGCCTGCAGCGAAAAAGACATCCGGCTTAACCGTGGAAACGGTAGCTGAACAAGTCTTGTCTGTCATTAAAACGGGGAAAGATGCGGGGCAAGTAGAGGTTATCATTAGACCGTAAAATAATCTAGGGTAGAGTAGTGATTCTAAAGTAATGGGCTAGTCTCAATCCGCTTATGCTGGTGATCACAGCATTAAACTACGAAAGGCGAGTGTGTAACTCGCCTTATGCCTTTTTAGTTGAATCTAGGATGTCCATTAGTTTTATAATGGAACGAATCGTAAATTTAGCAGCGGCTATTGTAATCAAGGAATGAATACCAGTCCACCCTTTACTATACTTAATCAGTTTCGTATTTCTTTCAAAAAATACTTCTAATATGGCTTGAGGCATAGCAAAGAGCCAAACTTTCAAAAGAGCTCCCATCCAATTATCTTTTAAAGTAGTTCTACAATACCAGATCGTTATCGTGGAACATAAAAAATAATCATAAATGATGCTACTTTTAAAAATGGATGGGAACAGCCTTTCGGGATATTTTAAAAAGCCTTTGGAAGCTAAAGTTGGGGCTACAAATGTGTTGGCATAGGAATTAAGAAAAAAACATAATAACCATTTTCTGTATTCTTTACCAATGATTGAAATTGGGGTAATGACAAGAACAATAGCAACTAAAGTTTTTAAGATGTTTTTTTCAAGTGTATTAAACATACGATCATCCATTTCTGTGAATTAATAATGTACAGAACTTTCTCCTGTTTTTATTATTTGCGGTTGCAAATGGATTTATGTATTTAGATTGTACATTAAAGTATTTGGTTTGGTATCAATAAAGCATTCAAAAATCTTAATAACAAGTAGTTCTTAATAACCTTAGAAGCGCGGTGACTCCATTGAGTGATCGCTTTTTATTTATATAAGTAAGTATAATATTCCATCTCGATCACACAATAGTTAGACCAATAGCCTTGGCATAGAAAAAATAATGACTGAAGCAGGTGATCGAGTTGGATACAAGCTGGTTTTCAATAATACCGTTTTTAGTCGTCATTCCGGTAGCAATCTACACCAAACAAGTACTGCCAGCCCTATTCCTAGGTTTATTAGTTGGATCTTACCTAATGGAACCTACGATTATCGGCGGTATTCAAACATTATTCGTTTACGTGGTTCAAGCACTCATTGATCCCAATAATATTAAAATTATTGTCTTTCTTTATGCGTTCTCCGGTTTAGTTGGAATGATTAAGATGACAGGTGGAATTCGAGGCTTTGTCGAAAAAGCTGCTGAGAGAATTCAAACGCGCAAACAAGCATTGCTTTTAACGTATGTGTCTACGATTGGTACGTTTGCAGCGCCGACTTTTCGCTTTGTCACGATTGCGCCGATCATGAGGGCGTTACTGAAAAAAATAAAAATGACAACAGCAGAGCTCGGGTTTGTCATCGAGACGACGGCAACTCCAGTGATCGTCTTAATTCCTGTCGCTACGGCATTTGTCGGTTATATGGTGTCTATTATCCAGATTGCAACTGAGAATCAAGGAGTTAATGTTGATCCTTACTCGTTATTCATTCAAAGTATTCCGTTTAATTTCTTTTCCATTGTCACGATACTCTTAGGGATTTACTTGAGCTTTTTTCACCATTCGAAAAAGAAGTCCGACGCGCCAACACAAATTGATGAAAAAGCAGCAGATGACAATAATGATGATTGGCATGATTGTCACCCGGCCGTTGCCAATGAGTTACCGATCAAACCGATGAATTTACTGTTACCATTAGTTCTTGTCATCAGTCTGACGTTATTTCTCACGTGGTGGGATGGCTATCAAAAAGGCTATGACTTCTTTGAAGCTTTTATTAAAGCAGAAGTACTCGATGCGATGGTGATTGCGCTCCTTATAACTGTTTTAGTATCGATGGCTTTTTACTTACTGCAACGATTTGAGTTGGACCGGCTGATCGCTGGCTTTATGGAAGGCGGCAATGAATTAATGTCGGTCATTTTGCTATTATCGGTTGTCTGGGGACTGTCTTCGATTACGGATGACTTAGGGTTTTCAGCTTTTGTAACAGCTCATTCCGGGTGGATCCCGCAAATGTTTATTGCACCACTCATCTTTATTTTCGGAGCTGCCGTTTCGTATTTTATCGGTTCGGCTTGGGGGACTTGGGGGATTTTAATGCCTCTAGGAATTTCACTAGCGATTGTAGGCGATGTTTCACTGCCATTAGTTGTAGGGGCAGTGTTCGCAAGTGGTGCGTTCGGGGCGTTTGCGTCACCACTAAGTGATGATACGAATACGATCGCCAAAATTTTGAACCTCTCCGTTATTGAATACGCCAAATATAAGTTGAAGCCGGCTTTGATTGCTGCGGCCATTACCGTTGTACTTTATTCTGTAGTTACATTTTTGTATTAGGCGTTTTTTGCAGGCTGTAGCTTTTGTGAGACAGTCCAACCCAAGTTTAATGCTGTGGGACTGTCTCGCAAGCTAGGGATTGTCCACCCTTTGGAGCTTTGGGTCTGATGAGTGTGATTGATTAGCTGCTTTTCCTTTAGTGCATGCCAGGTGGGAGAATGATTAGCTGTGTCCTCCTAATATTTCCCTCTACCGCACACGAAAGCGAGTGATTCATTGACGGTTCCTCCTAATATTTCCCTCTACCGCACGCCAAACCGAGCGAATGGTTAACAGTTTCTCCTAATATCCTCCTCAATCGCACGCCAATCCGTCCGATTATTTTAGTATTAATCTTAATATCTTAATTTCCCCTCCAGATTGCACCATTCATTGTTGTTCAGTTTCATAAATTAAGATATCGTAAGTAGTGTATCTTTAACGAACTAATCTGCAAGGGGAGGGATCTAGATGAGATGCGGCGCAAAATGCTTTCTTGTTGAGATCGAACTAAAGGGAGAAAAACAAATGAAGTCAGTCACCGCGAGAACCCCGGTGGACGCAAGAAAAACCATCCGAAGTGAATACGGAAAAGAGACTGTGATCTTATCGGTGACCGAAGAGAAAAAGTAGGCCTGATTTAAAATTTCGTTGTAAGCGCTATAAATACAAGATCAGAAAGGTGCAACGAGAATACAAGGAAAGGCAAAGTTCTCAAAAAAAAAATGCGTCCAGGTCTTATTTTGTATAGCTAAAAATCATATTGGAACTTATAATTGACTATGGTGAGAATGTAGAGAGTTCTCGTTATTACTAGATTGTAAAAAATTTATAATTATCATATAATAGTAGATATTTGACTCAATAAAAAGGTATGCAGCATGAGAATGGTTATGACGAGACAGAAAAGGTGTGTGACTAGCTCGCACTTTGCTGGTGTGACAGCCTTACACCTTTTCTACAAATTCTAGGGGAAAAGGTTGGTAAAAATGACGACAAATGGGGAAATCAAAACAGACGTTATTTTAATTGGCGCCGGTATTATGAGTGCGACTTTAGGTACACTTTTAAAAGAGTTGGTACCGGAATGGGAAATTACAGTTTTAGAGAAATTGGATAAAGCTGGCGAGGAAAGCTCAAACGAATGGAATAACGCAGGTACGGGACATGCGGCACTGTGCGAGCTGAATTATACAGCTGAAAAGCCGGATGGAACTGTGGATATTAGTAAAGCGATTAATATCAACGAACAGTTTCAAGTTTCAATGCAATTTTGGTCTTATCTTGTAAAAAATAAATTGATTACTAATCCAGAAGACTTTATTATGCGGTTGCCGCATATGAGTATGGTCCAAGGAGAAGATAATGTAAAATTTTTAAAAAATCGTTTTCAAGCGCTTTCAAAAAACCCTTTATTTGATGGTATGGAATACTCCGAAGATCCAAAAAAACTTATGGAATGGATTCCGTTGATTATGCAAGGTCGTACATCGAATGAGCCTATTGCTGCAACTAAAATTGACTCAGGAACGGATGTTAATTTCGGTGCGTTAACACGCATGTTAATTAATCACTTAGAAAGCCAAAATGTTAATATCAAATACAAGCACACGGTTGAGGATATTAAACGTAATAGTGAAGGTTTATGGGAAGTAAAAGTACATGACCATAGCATCGGTGAAATTTACCGCTACACTTCAAAATTCGTCTTTATCGGCGGAGGCGGTGGAAGCCTTCATTTACTGCAAAAATCTGGTATACCAGAAGGAAGAAATATTGGTGGTTTCCCGGTAAGTGGAATCTTTATGGCTTGTAAAAATCCGTATGTTATTGAGCAGCATCATGCAAAAGTATACGGGAAAGCCAAAGTAGGAGCTCCACCAATGTCTGTTCCGCATTTGGATACAAGATATATTGATAATAAAAAAGCGTTACTTTTTGGGCCGTTTGCTGGTTTTTCACCAAAGTTCTTAAAGACAGGTTCCATGTTCGATTTAGTAACGTCGGTTAAACCGAATAATGTCTTAACAATGTTAGCGGCAGGCGCAAAAGAAATGTCATTGACAAAGTATTTAATTCAGCAAGTGATGCTGTCAAAAGAACAACGCATGGAAGAGTTACGTGAATTTATCCCCAACGCCAAGAGTGAGGATTGGGAATTAGTCGTAGCAGGCCAACGTGTTCAAGTCATTAAAGATACGGAAGCAGGCGGTATGGGAACACTTCAGTTTGGTACTGAAGTTATTACAGCTTCTGACGGCTCGATTGCTGCATTACTAGGAGCTTCACCAGGTGCGTCAACTGCTGTACACGTAATGCTTGAAGTGATGCAAAAATGCTTCCCAGAGCAAATCAACGAGTGGGAACCAAAAATCAAAGAGATGATTCCTTCTTATGGCGTCTCTCTCATGAATAATCCAAAGTTACTAAAAGAAATTCATAAGTCAACAGAGGAAATCCTGGGTTTAGTCGAAAAAGAGCTAGTATTAAATTAAGATTTCGTTCAAAAGATAAAACGAATGTACTCATAGATTGAGAGTACATCATAAAGACATAAAGACCAGATTTAAAATAGAAACTGAACCTTTGATCTTCTTTAGATCGAAGGTTCAGTTTTTATTTCATGCTTAAAGTTCCGCTAGGGTTTAAGCTTATTTTTTCCCTTTGATCCAAGGCGTTTACGAGCGGAATTTTGTTCAGAAGTAATGGGAATATGGGTTAACGCTTTTCCTAGACCGTATAGCGGCATGTTCCCGTAAATAGACTCGTATTCTCCGCTTTTTAGCTGATACGTTTCATGATATATACCAACTGCCTCATTGTTCCCAATCTTTTTATTAAAATTCTCCCAAGCTTTCATATGCTTCTCACTTCTAGCATAGGCAAGCAAGTCTTCCACGGACCGCCAATATTGAATCATCGCAGTCGTCCTTAATCCGAAATAGCTTTCCATCGATAAAAAACCTAAAGTATCCTTATTGCTATAGAGCTCCTTAATCATTCCTGGCATCGCGCTAAAGACGGGAACCCACTTATGCAGTGCCAATGGTTTATTAATTCTCATTCCAATAATAAAAACGACAATATTTTTTGTGTTTTCAGTCGTATAACGTCCAGTAAAAATAGGACTAGTCATTACGGTCCCTCCTTAGTTACAAGTTTTTCAAGCGTCGCATTACACCACTGGATGGCAGCTTCTGTCACCCGTTTTCCATAATCTAACGTGATTAACCAATACTTTGCATCCGCTTCGTTTTCATGTTGGTTCACAATTGAATATTCGATTGTTACATATGTTTCGTAACGTTCTTCTAATTTTTGTTTGTAATTTTTGATCAGCAATCGCGACTGTTCTTCGGTTTGATACTGCCCAAAAAACAACTTTAACAATATTTCATTTCGTTCCATAGGAAGTTGTTCGATCGGTTGCTCCAACCAGTCTTTTAACGTCTCCATCCCTTTTGACGTGAGGTAATATTCTTGTCGATCTGGCTTTCCTTGATTAGAAACCGTTTGAACTTCGGCTAACCCTTCTTGAACAATAAGTTTCAAAGTTGGATAGATTTGTCCATAACTGATCTTCCAGAAATGATTTAAGCTATTATCCATTAATTGTTTAATCGCGTAACCCGTATTACAACCAGTAGTTAAGATACCTAAAATCGCATATGTTGTATGATTATAATTTTTCAATTTCAACCACCTATCTAAAAGATATATATCATATAGATATATAATAACGAATTTTGGAAATAATTACAAGATGTATTTTTTAAATAGGAGTTGAGAATTTAGAGTACGAAAAGCACCAAATGTCATTATGCGGTTTTGGTGGAGATTGGTATTGGAGAACTAACAAAAGAGAACTTTAAAACAAATATGGAAAAAAGTAGTCCAACCATTGGGAAGTGATGTTAAGATAAAGAAGAGTTTACTTCAAACGTAGGGTGCTCGTTAAAGTGAAATAGTGTTATGAATAGTGAATTCCATAGTGAAGTAAATCAATACCGGGTCAGGAGTGTTTTATTTGAAAAATTTTATAGTATTATTAGTTTGTTTTTCTTTTCTTGCAGGCTGTTCCAATTTGGAGAAAGCCAAGGAAATTAGGGTTCTTGGTCAAATGAAGCCTGATCAAGAAGGTCACTATCATTTTTATTCGTTTTGGAGTGCTATTCCTAATGAAAACTGGGAAGAGACAGAAACGGACGAAGAGCTCAGAAGACAGTTTGAACTCTATTTTTCCTTTGATGTTCCAGTAGGAAAACTCAGTGTCATTTCATATCAGTTTGCTGATTCTGGTCACTTTAAAGATTATGTTGAAGTATTAGATATAGAGGAATTCCCAACTTTTATTATATTGGATCATGAAGGAATAGTATTAAGGACCACTGATGTAAATGAACTTTTAGATTTTATTCATGCTTTACCAGATATGGAGTACGATGAGTAAATAATAGTTTTGCGATAATTTTTAGAATAGGGGATTTGTGATGTCGGAAGTGAAAATACAACCGTATACAATGGTTTTTGGTTGGGAAAATGACAATGGAATTGGCGAGAAGCTAATCCAACAAATTTTAAAAGGGGACAAAACAGCTACTTGTGCTCCAAAAGAAGAATATTCTCAAAAAGAATTAGACGAAACGTACGAGCCAGTTGGTAAGTTGGTCACTGTGTGTGATAAAGACGGCCACGCTAGATGTAATGTTAGATTAAGAGAGGTATTTGAAACGACGTTTGGTGATCCGGATTTAAGACTTGTACGAGGCGAAGGGTACGGCGATAATGTTGAAACGTTTCAAGATACGCATAAAGCAGCTTGGCAAAATATTGGGATTGAATTAATAGAGGAGACCGTATTAGTTGTTGAGTTGTTTGAGCTGGTACAAGACGTATAGGGCAGGGCGGTTCTTCGATATGAGGGGGTGCTCTTTTACTTTATCAGAACGAATAGAAAATAGTTCAAAATTAACGAGAAAAGGGAATATTCACCAAATGCATTATTACATATGGTACGATTGTAAGAAGGATTAAAAATTTCATCCAGACAGGTTTCAGGGGGAGAGAAATGCTAAAAGTATTTAGAATAATTTTTTCTATCATAGTGGTCGTACTAGCAGGTTTTATGTTGCTGACTCAAAACTTTGCGTTTATGTCTTATCTAATGCTGCTACTAGGTGTTTCTATATTACTGACGGGAGTCATAGAACTTAAGAAAGATAAGTATGCGTTTACGGGTTATTTGAGTATTTTTGCTGCTTTGTTTGTTTTTTATGTTTCAATTCAAGGTTTGTATTAGGGTAAAGGTGTAGTTGTTCGGTTGGCCAAGTTGTGCTATTTTTCAATCCAGCAAGAAATTATATTATAAAAAAGGTCAGCAAAAGCGCAGATGATCTGTGCTTTTTTTGCGTGCATAAAACAATAAATGATTAACTTAAGGAATAAACGGTACTCGATCATTTTTAGGCACTGACAGGACCTTATTTACTTAAAAAAGCGATGTTTACGGCTGTTAGAGCACTCAGAAGACCTTATTTATTGCAATAGAAGTGGATTAGTCTGATTTTTTTTGGAATAAGGACTTCTGAGTACCCTAAACTATTGAAATTCCTCAATTTATCACAAATAAGGGCCTATGGAGTCCGTAAAATTTTTAAGCAAAAGTCAGTCAATAAATACTCACAAATCCTTCTCTCATTATAAAAAATTCGCTATATGATGGTAATTATTCTTTCCAAACCAATTAATTTCTTACAAATAGGAGATAATAGATGAAGTATGTGAACGCCGAACAACTGTGACAAAATACTGCGTCGATGCACGGAATGTTAAGATAATTTTTCTATCACTGGGTACCATGATAACGACCGTAAATAAAATCGATGAACAAGAAATGTTTAATCATACCTTATAACCTTCAAAAGAGGTGTTAACATGAAGAAGCCAAAAACCGATAAGCTATTGAAAGGATTACTTAGTTCCAGTGTGGCGTTTATGGGATTGACGGCTTGTTCGCCTGGACTGCCGGATGAATTGTTTTCCACACCTGCAGAGCCTGATCCTAGTGCCCAACCCGATCCTAACCTCTTGCCATCGCCCGAGGAGGCGGATTGTGATACGTGGACGTGGGACGAAGAAGCTGAAGGCTACCAATGTGTTGAAGAGGGCAATGTACGCTATGGCCATTATTACTATGGAGGGATGTGGTTCCCGACCATGGCTGCCTTCTTGGTTGGGAGAGCATCAGCTGGAGGAGGCACACGGACAAGACAGCCTGCTGTAACTCCACCACGTACGGATGGAAATGTAAATCAACCTACTCAGCCAAGAAACCCAGAAGCGACAAATCCTCGTTCAGGTATGGGTGGAGGAGGTCGATTTGGAGGCTAAGCAGTACACCTTTTACACAAAAGCTAGTGTTTTCCAAAACTGTTTCGGTTTACACAGATTACGGATAAACTATATTATTTCTTACCTTTCGGGGTGAAAGGAGAACGTAATGGACTTTAGCTATTATCTTCAAACATTGGATCACTTTTTGATTTATTTAGCCGTATCGCTCGTTTTATTTATCATGGGAACATATATCTTTAAATTAATCACACCCTATTCGGAGCGTGATCAAATTCGAAGCGGTAACTCGGCGGTGGCCTTAAAACTTTTAGGAAAAATGGCAGGCCTCGTCGTCGTGTTACAATCTGCCGTCCTTCACGCGATCAACTTAGTTGATTTGGTAATTTGGGCCTTTATTGCGATCATTGTTCAAATTGTTTTACATATCGTTATTGAATATGTGTTTACTCGAAATACGAACTTGGCGAAGGAAGTGGAAAATGGCAATGTGGCTGTAGGTCTGTTTCTTGGCGGTGTTTCGGTGTTAGTCGGCCTTATTGTCGCTGCTAATATTAGCTTTTAACGAGGCGGATCTGAATGTACCTTTCTATTTCATTCATAAACAGAACGTGTGTGCGTATAGGGGGATATTAGGACAAACCGTCAATGAATAACTTGCTTTAGTGTGCGGTAGAGGGAAAAATTAGGAGGAACCGTCAACGAATTACTCGTTTTCGTGTTCGGTAGAGGAAGAAATTAGGAGAAACCGTCAATGAATCACTCGCTTTCGTGTGCGTTAGAGAAAAAAACTAGGAGAACTCGACACCGTTCACTCCCTTTGTCGTGCTACTAGTAGTTGTCACTCACTTTTTTGTTATCAAATAATATAAGCAAACACGTATCTGCTCTTTGTAGATGCGTTTTTTAACTTTTTTATGACGTTGTTATAGTTTGAAGTTGAGTTTGAGTTCGTTAAAAAATAGTAATATTACAACTTTTTGTTTAACACAGCCATTTCTAATACTAAAGATACTATTGAAAAAATAGGGAATATATGACATTGTTAAACTGACAGAAGTGTTCTTATATTTAATTGTTATTTTACTACTAATAAGTTTTGCCTGTTTTAAAGAATGGAGAAAAGAGCCGGAAAATAAAATTGAAGAATTGGACAAACGTATAAAGGAGAAAGACCATCAGCTATTATAATGTGGTTAGGTAGAGAGGTTGCTATTTAGTTAGCAATACAATTTCGGTAACTGGATATACGAATAAGGAACTCTATGAAGGAGGGAAGGGATGGAGATTTTTACTACTTTACTTGTTTTTTTGTTTTGTATAGCTCTGAACTTTATATTTATAAGATTATTTTTGTCAGGTTCTTTAGGGTCGAAAGGAGTGCTTCGATTTCTTTTTCTTTTTTTCATTGGAGGTTTTCTAGGTGGGACTATTCTTTACCTGTATTCTAGTTTCGGGATTGACACGGATACGTTCGGCAAGGTAGGAATAGCAGCTACTGCCATTTTTCTGTTTTGGGTAGAAAGAAAGAGGGCAATCCATGAGGCCGTCGATCAGGACAAGCCGGCTGATCGATTATCTAGAACTTTACTGTATAGTGCTTCAGGTTTAGTGGTCTTGCCTCTCGTTATACATTTTATAGTAAACTAAACTTAGGATTAGAGTTAGTTAAAAACAACTGCGTAGTTACATATGGAACGGAGGACCTATGAAGTATTTCATTCTACTATTAATTATGAGCGTATCAGTAGCTTGTTCGAACGCAACGACTGAAAAGGAAACGGTTGTTTCGGTTGACGATGGCGATATAGTTGCGATTGTTAAGGGGGAAGAGATTACGCTAAAAGATATTCGTTCGTTATACAATGTACCTGACGAAAAGATCGCGATAATGGTTAAGAATTTTGTAAAAGAAGAAATCATGGTGTTAGAAGCGAAAAAACTGGGTATTGATGTTTCGGGTGAAATGGAAGGCATTGAATTAGCTTTTCCCTTTGACGACACTGAAAATGAAGATTTTTTTGAAAATCAAGCAGAGTATCTTAATATGACAAGCAGAGAATATTATGATGTTTATTTTAAAGAACGCCTCGAACGTAATGCCTATGTAAATAACTTAGTCAACGAAGTCTTAGATCTATCCCAATATGGAGTGGACGATACTGAGCTGCTCGATGAAAAAATCAACGAGTATATTAACGGTCTTCTGAATGAATATAAAGAGGAGATTGAGATTTTACTATAATGTACATGCAATGCATTGTGCTAAGGCCTTAGAGAGAGATCTTCTAGGGCTTTTCCTATGTAATAAGCAGCCAACAGTTAAAGAAACGAAAGAGAAGTTAATAGAAAAAATGAGCAGAGTCAACCAATCGAATGTTAAAGTATGGTATCGTAAAACATGAATTTTAGAGAAACTTGAGGTGGATATCATGCTTTTTATTGGTATGGCTATTATTTTATTTTTCTGCGGATGGGAATTTTCCAAATTAAGAAAACAAAATGAGAAAATCATCAAACAAAATTATTTAATCTTAAATCTTTTAGGTGAAATTAAAAATAAAAACAAGCAGTGATAAATTAGAGTTTAGTAGTGATTGAACAGTTGCATCGGCATTTGTTATTTAATTGGCTTATAAAAGCGATTTAATCAATTAAACACGCGATTAAGGGAGTAACGTTATCCGATTTGAATATTTTATTCGTACGTATGAGAAAAAGAATTTTGAGTCATAAAAAAAGAGTCTATTACTCTTCAACAAGTGAATGCGTTCATCCAAGAAGAATTATTTTTAAGATGTAGCCATAGAGCTGCAGTGGGGTGGCATAACGTAAGAGAGGAGAAATAAAGTGAGTAAAAATACAAAGAAACTATGGATTAGCCTATCCGTTATTTGCTTTATGATTGGAGTTGCCGTCTGGCTACCAAACATTCTTTTAGGGAAAGCTTATAGCTACTATCTTTTGACGTTTGTGATCAATCCAGTTGGTATTTTATTTGGATACCTGGGCAGAAGTAAGACAGCAATGATTAGCAATCTTGTGATGACGAACAGCTTTTTTATTCTGATGTTTTTCGGGTATTTAATTGCCGCTATTTTTGGAGGACAGCCATAAAAATTATGTGTAATAAGCGTACAATCCCAAATTATCCGATTTGGATGCTACCTGAGAAAATAACATCCTTAGAATAACGTAGTAAAATGAAACTTCTCCGGCATTTTTTCGTAAGTCATAATATACTTTATTGTTGAAGTGAAAGCTGTAGAAATAATGAATTTTACAAGATCAAACCATTCATTACGGAGGTGCGAATATTGATTTGGCTCATTGTTATAGGTATTGGGTTATTAAGCATTATTTATGTCGCTCTGGAGGTTGCAACTTACGAAGATCAAGGTAAAGGTGGCAGATATCATTTAAAGAAGTTTAAAAGTGCTCTGTTATGTGCCTTTGGGTTTGTTACAGTAGCTGGTCTTATCTTCTATGTGTTTTTTAATTGATTGTAAAAGATTTGGTAAACGAACAAACAAACCCTTCAATCATTAAGCGTATGGTCTGTCGAGAGGGGAAAAGAGATTGTGTATACGTACGATTCATTTGAAACGTTAGGAGTCTTTACATTGCTCAGACCGATTTATATTACGGTCTTGGTGATGTCTTTGCTATTATTTTTTATCATTATCATTCCGAAATTAAACACGAGATGGCTAAATGTTTTCGCTATTATTAGTTTGACAGTTTTGTTTATTTTATTTTCTGGTCTATTATTGTATTTTTCTGGAATTATTGTGGGCGAGATTGGTTTAGGAGGAGACGCTGTATCGTTTGATTTATTTTTAGCCATTCTCGTCATTGGAATCATAAACCTCGTCATTTATTTTTCAAAACGTGTAAGACCTATTAAACAATCTATTTAAACTACAGAGAATGAAACTGGAGGGTGAAATGGGATGAGGAAACGCACAAAAGCAGTGTTCATTTTTGTCACATTCATTGTTTTTATATATGCGATATTTGCAGTTGTAGAAACAGTACATCTAAGCTCCAAAACGGTTGAAGGAGCCTTCGAAAAATTCATTAACAATGACATTAACACTGAAGGTGTTCAGAATGAAATTGGTGATAAAGAATTTTACCAAAATGGTAATTATACATTTGTACCATTTGTAGTTGATGATAATGTTTCTTTAGTTCAGTTCGAAAAAGGGATTTTTGGTTGGAAACGAATCTATTATTCTCACAATAGAAATGAAGGATTATCATATTCAACAGTGGTTGATGAGTTAAAAGGAGATATTCTTATACACGGCGTCATACCAAAAGAAATAGTGACTCAAACCAAGATCATACAAGTTAATGGAATAGATGCGGAAATTATTTTGCTCAATGATATTTCTGGAATTTGGATATTGCTGGACAATAAAATTCAAGGTAATTTTGGTTCCATCCAAATAGAATTTTTAGATGAATTTGGAAATGTGATCGCTGAAATGTAAAAAGAAAACTATCCGGAATAACTTATAGGATCATTCGCAAAGGGAGACACAAAATGAACAAGCTTTGTGATTGTGTTTAGTAATCAATAATTTTGGGCTTTGTAGCGTGCGTGTTCTACAACCATTTCCAATCGAAATGTATAAAGGCCAACGGTTAGATATATCAGATATTGGAGAGCCTCCAGAAGTAAGGAGTGAATACCTAACGGGAATGTAGATCCTTACGGTGTGGTATAGATTTACTATTAATGACCTTGTTGCATTTCTTTATTTTTTTTGATAATATCGTTTCATAGCTAACGATTATGAAAATTCAAAAGGGGGTTTCGTTATTCATACATTTAATGATGAAGGGGAATTACTTCCTGAAGAGATCGATACGATTAACCTCTTAACTAAATTACCAATGGGTTCATTGAATTTGGATGCGATAGCTGTTGTAACCAACATCTACCGAATTGCACAAGGCTTAAGAAATAAAATGGAGCGAGAAGTTTTATCAGAGTATGGACTATCGTGGACATCTTTTTCACTACTTTATGATTTATGGATAGGCAATCAGGTTGAAACCAAAAAGTTAGCAGAATCAGCTGGGGTTACAAAAGCAACTATAAGTAATATCACGAAAACGTTAGAACGAAAAGAACTATGTTATCGGAAAGTAGACAATCGAGACAGAAGAATTACGTATGTCACAATAACCGATAAAGGTAGAAAAATTATGGAAAAATTATATCCTAGGTTTCATCAAGGTGAAGTAGAAATTGTCTCTAGCCTTTCCGTTGATGAACAAAAGAAAATCTCAGCCTTATTAAGAAAAGTCATTAAAGATAATCGTTTTTGAGAGTTACTAAATATTTTACAAGCTATGACGGGAACCCTAGTAGTCGTTATCTCCCTGTATCAGAGAGTCGGTGGTTGCTGCGAATCGACACAAAGATAACACGAATTACATTCCCTGAGCTTTCTTTGTTTAATAAAATGAGCAAAGGCGGACGAGCCGTTAAACGATTAAGTGGAAGATATCGATTCTTCAACAAGGGTGGTACCGCGTGCAAAACCACGTCCCTTATTTGGGATGTGGTTTTTTATATTCTATTTTGGAGGAATGAACAATGAATGAAGTGATGAAACAACTAACAGAAGAACAGTTAAAAGAAGTAAACAGGCAAATGTCCATCTATACGCAAGGTGTGCAAGAAATTATACCTGTAGAAGACCTAGAAACGAAAGTCGCAAAATCTGTACTGGAAAATCGACCACTGAAAATTAAATTGGGATTAGATCCTTCCGCTCCTGATGTTCATCTTGGTCATACTGTCGTATTAAAGAAGATGAGGCAGTTTCAAGAGAATGGACATATTATTCAATTGTTGATTGGGGATTTCACGGGCAAGATTGGTGACCCGACAGGAAAGTCCGTTGCGAGAAAGCCATTAACGGATGAAGAAGTGAAACACAATGCAAAAACATACTTTGAACAGTTTGAAAAAGTAATGGATATGGATAAAATTGAACTTCATTACAATTCGGAGTGGCTATCCAAGCTGAATTTTGAAGATGTTATTCAATTAGCAGGAAAAATAACAGTAGCAAGATTAATGGAAAGAGACGATTTTGAAGAACGAATTGCTCTTGGAAAGCCGATATCACTGCATGAATTTTTCTACCCATTAATGCAAGGCTACGATTCAGTTGTATTAGAATGTGACATTGAACTTGGCGGGACCGACCAACACTTTAACATTTTAATGGGAAGACACTTTCAAGAGAAGTTTGGAAAAGAAAAACAGGTAGCGATACTCATGCCTTTACTCGAAGGACTTGACGGTGTGGAAAAGATGTCGAAATCAAAGAAAAACTACATTGGAATTGATGAGAATCCACAAGAAATGTACGGAAAAGCGATGTCGATACCAGATGAATTAATGAAGAAATACTTCGAATTAGTGACAGACTTTTCACCGGATAAAATGGAATCGATTCAAAAAGATATGGAGTCTGGTGAACTACACCCGAGAGATGCAAAAATGCTTTTAGGCAAGACGATTGTTCGGATGTACCACGGAAAAGAGGCAGCCGAAAAAGCAGAAAAGCACTTTGTGTCCGTTTTTCAAAAAGGAGCAGTTCCTGATGAAATGCCAGTCGTAGAGTGGAAAGGCAAACTAGAAGTACCAGCCTTAGATTTTCTAGTAGAATTAAATTTATTGAGTTCAAAAAGTGAAGCTCGTCGGATGATTGAGAACCGAGGAGTCAAACTAAATGGAGAAAAAGTTGAAGATACAGGGTTTATAGTTCCTATTACCGAGGGATTAATTGTACAAGTTGGGAAACGAAAGTTTGCAAAGATAAAAATGTAATAGGTCTGACAAAGGTGCAACTATCGGTTGCACCTTTAAAATTTCTATGGTGATTTTTATATTATAACGATGCTTTAAGGAGGATTAACGACTTTTCATATTGAAAGTAATGTGAGGTCAAGTAGTGTAGTTGAAGAAGTGAAAAGGACATACATAGATTTATAGCAGAGTATAAATATAGACAGAGGCAATGCACTGGGGTTGGGCTCTTTGGCATTTTAGGGTACTGAGAGGCCGTTATTTGTGAACAAATCAAGGTTTCGCGGGTGTTTGAGCACTCAGAAGCCCTTATTTGTTGAAAATGCAGTGACTTACACGAGAATGCAGGTAAATAAGGTCTTTTCAGGTCCACTAAATTCAAAAACCAAGCATAATTTTGTAAATAAGAGCCGCTGAGGTCCACTAAAATAAAACTGAACAGTAACGAACTCGAGAGTGTGGAGCCAGCAGGAGTTTTATAGAGTCATAACGATGATTGAAATTAAGCAGCGGATTTGTTGTATTGGAATATGAAGGAACCCCTTATTATGTATCTAGTTATTCAGGCTTTGAAAGTACCCGAGATAAAGAGACGCAGTAAATCAGTGCTTTACTAATGAACTTGAATGGGGAGGGGATCTCATGACCTATGATGATCAAAAGAAAACAATTACTACTAGAAGGCTGCTGTTAAGGTTGTTTCAAACATCTGATGCTGAAGCGGTTACTAAACTTTGTAATAATTATAATATCTATAAAAATACATTGTATTTACCGTATCCATACGTAAAACAGGATGCATTATCATGGATGGAACATCATCTTGAGAATTTCAATGCTAATAAATCTTATGAATTTGCGGTTACAGATAAGGAAACAGGAGAATTATATGGGGCTATAGCGCTTTCTCACAACCAAGCGTTTCATCATGGTGAAATCGCCTACTGGATTGGTGAGGAGTATTGGGGACATGGGTATGCGACAGAAGCTGCTCAAGCTATATTACAATTTGCATTTAAAGAAAAGCAATACCATAAAGTATTTGCTCGTTACTTTCAGTCCAATCCCGCTTCCGGAAGAGTGCTCCAGAAATTAGGCATGAAACAAGAAGGGATATTAAAAGAACACGTGATAAAAGAAAACCGCTACGAAGATCTGGTGTATTATGGGATTATTCATTCGTAGGTAGATAAAGGCTGACTCGATGTAGAATGGTTTCCAATGGTTAGAATATTTGGTTGACCCAACTGGACTTGGTCTTGGACTTATTCAAAAAAGTAAATATGATGCTATCCATGCGTTAATGAACAACTAGCAATCCTTCGAGAAGCAGGGATTGCTCTTTTCGTTAGGGTACGAATAGATGAAATAAATAAATATGAAACCTTTATCAGCATACAGACGTAAAGGTAATAAATGCACTTTTGGAATAGTATCGTTTTAGGGGAAGGAGACCTGATGATGAGATGCATAATAAATTCGTTGTTCCTATTGATAATTGCAATTGTATTATTGGGTTGTCAATCAGATGCGGTCCAATCTGGGACTGTACAACCTCCGTTTGATGCTGTTCCAGCAGAATTTGAGTTTAGACAGTTTCAACTACCTCAAGATTGGGATGTTGTTATTCTTTCAGAGCACTTTCCGGTAGAGTCAATTGCTCCAGGAGGTGTTAAATATACTGAAAACGCGAACGAAATTAGAATGCTTTTTGGAGAGAAGAGCAAAACGAATGAAGTCAATTTAACTGAAATTAACGAAGCGGAAGAGGAAAGAAATGCCGGATTTAGAACCCTCTACCACCATTCATATGAAAAAAAATATGGTGAAATGGCGATATGGAAAGTGCAAGACCCCGTTGAGGATGAAAAAAATGCATTAGAAAGCACAGTTTTCCAAACATTTGATGAGATGCCTTATGTCGAAGTAGATGGAAAAAAGGTCTATTACTATATTTGGGATGGAAGAGACAATCCCATGTTCTATGTATGGTTTTCCGATGATAAAAAATACCGATATAGCTTTGGACATATAGAAAATGAAAGACTTACGAAAGAAGATACAATGCCTTTCTTAGAAAAACTTACTATCGAACATTAAAAGATCTTGGAGCAAATGGGGAAGTGTATTAGTGGTGATCAATTGGGATCTTCTTTTTAACTACTGGTCTGCCAATAGAAATAGGAACACGGAAGTTAATACAATGTTAAACCAAAGTGTTAAATAGACCGCTAAATGCATTAGCAAAAAGCGGTCTTATTTGTGGAGGGTTTGATTGTGCTTTAAAACTTAACGCTGACCGCCCATTTGTTGTTCAGCCATCTGAACTAGACGTTTTGTAATTTCGCCACCTACAGAACCATTGGCTCTTGACGTGGAATCTGGGCCAAGTTGTACCCCGAATTCAGATGCGATTTCATACTTCATTTGATCTAGTGCTTGTTGCACTCCTGGTACTACTAGTTGATTAGAAGATCGATTGTTTGCCATTGTAAATCATCTCCTTTCTAAGTTGTAAGTATATATTTTTCAACTTGCCCTTAATTTATTCGAAGTTGAAACAGGTAATTCTATCCAGATGCGACACTCAGTGCGCAAGAAAAACGAAAGAACATCACGGATTAAAAATTAAACTAAAAAAATCATTGACGGAATCATATGGAAATTGTATTATAAGTAAAACTTTTCCAAAAATTAAAACGCAATGATTAGGAGTAGTAAGGAACGATTATTGTCCAGAGAGCTGCCGGTTGCTGAAAGGCAGTCAATAATTTCCCCAACTCGCCTAGGAGTGGTTAGACTAAAGAGGTAGGTCTAAACGGTTGACTGCCGTAATCCAGTTTTGAGAGGGTTTGCGCTATTAGGAGGCAAACCAAAAAGAGTGGTACCGCGTGAGGATTAATCCTGTCGTCTCTTTATGAGATGATGGGATTTTTTTAGTTCTGTAAAAGAAATGGGGGTATTTCTGTGAGTGAAAGTTGTTTCATTTGTGACAAGCATAAGGGTAAAGTACAAACAGCTGGAAGTGTCATATACGAAGATGAGTATGTATATGTCGGGCACATTGATAATAATGGAAAACCCAATTATTTAGGTCATCTGATGATTGATTTAAAGCGTCATGTCCCGACACTAGCCGAGATGAATGCTGAAGAAGCAAAAGTTTTTGGCGTTACGATGGCTAGACTAAGCCAAGCATTAAAAGCAACCGAACAAGCCGAGCATGTCTATGCACTAGTGTCTGGTAATGCAGTCCCACATCTTCATCTTCATTTAGTCGCCCGCTATCCAAATACCCCTGAACAATATTGGGGCCCGTTTGCTGTGTATGATGCCCCTAATGCGAGAATGGGGAGTAATCAAGACGTTATTGAAGTATGCAATAGAATCAAATGTTTTTTAGAGAGTAGCCCGTATGAGTAATAACACTTTTTTTAGCTGGGTCGGAAGCGAAGAAGCTTTTGTAGATGAAATCAACATTCGTCACTTTGAACACGTTGTTTTGGGACGTTTTGGTGGGAATTCAAGTGCGGGTCAATATAAAAATGAAGACGGGTGTCTCGTTTGGGTTGATAAAAAACAAGATCTGGAATTCGTCGTACTTTTAGATGCCCACCATACAGCCGAAAGCGCCGAGTTGGTCTTAAATTCGATCGAATCTCTTAAAGATGAACTATCTACAAGCTTCACACTTCCAATTAAAGATACATTTAAAAGTGTGTCCAGCTTACTTTTATCAACTTTTGAAAGTAGTCGCTTTAAAAACGCTTGTCAAAAAATCCAAGGGGAAACAGCTTTCCTATGTGTGGTGAGAAAAGATAAGTATATTTGGTGGCTTTCTATTGGCGATTGCGTTTTCCATTTGTACCATCCCGAACTAGCTATGTTAAAAGAATTTCAACAAAATCAGCGCAGCTTTTATGAATGGATTGGCAAAACGAATACATTTGACTTGGAGGTTCCGTGCTACAGTATGGGAACAAAAGAGCTGCGTAAAGGAAAAAACCATCTATTCTTAACAACCGATGGACTCATTGAATGTCCTAATGGTAATTATAACGACCCTAGAGAAATTTTTTTCCGTTTTGAAAGTTCAACGAATGAGCAAGGGGTGTTGGATTTATTAAAAGAGATCAAAGAAAAAAAGGTTCGAGACAGTACAACGATTTTATCCTGGATGGTTGATAGTAAAGAGGTTGGGTGCTTACCAAGTGAGTGAATTTCTTAACTTAATAAGTCCTCCTTCATTAATTTTATATTTATATTTGCTTTTTCATCTTTTTTCTGTTATTCTAATTAAGAATTATTTTTGTTCTGTTGGTAAACAAAGAGTTAGTTTTAAACTTTTCGCCTTTGATATCTATTTGAGCAATGATAGTAATAAATCGTGGAAATAATCCACACAGGAGGAAACAAACATGCAACAAGGTACAGTAAAATGGTTTAACGCAGAAAAAGGATTCGGATTTATCGAAATCGAAGGTGGAGAAGACGTATTCGTACATTTCTCAGCTATCCAAGGCGAAGGATTTAAATCTTTAGATGAAGGCCAAAAAGTTACTTTTGACACAGAGCAAGGTCAACGTGGTCTTCAAGCTACTAACGTAAAAAAATCTTACTAATAATAAGTAATCAAAGGACTCTCTTGTAGAGTCCTTTTTTTGTTCGCCCAGCATGGGCGAACTCTAACGGGTGAAAGTCCCGAGTACGACCTTGTAGCGGTAAGTACATAGCCAAAAGCAAGGGTGTCCATGGTGACGTGGAATCTGAAGGAAGCTCGAG
>NZ_JBLWFS010000039.1:0-27094 GCF_048323755.1 Alkalihalobacterium sp. APHAB7 | reverse complement strand
GCCATAGGAATCTAGCCGATTTGCATGTAAATAAAGCTTTTGCTTTTCGGGATCCGGGACCCCAGTTGTTGGGTTATAACTTAACATTGCATTATGACTTGCTGGAACGATTAGGTCCTCATCAGAAGCATGCCATTTCCCTTTCCAAAACGTTCGATAACCTGCAGAACGAAAATAGTCACCTAGAGTTGGGACTGTATTGTGATCAAGCCAGTATACATCTGAATCAAAAGCTCCTTTCGCTGCACCTGTTGTTTGAGTGACCCCATGTAGGGATGGATACTGGCCGGTGTAAAGTGTTGTTCTACTAGGTGAACAAGCTGTACTTCCAATATAATGATTTAAGAATGTCATACCGTTTTCTCGTAGAAGCTCCTGGGTCTTCAAATGAGTTTTACGCCATTCTTTTAGAGCTTCGTTTTCATAAGTGGTTGGAAACCGTTCCTCATCAACAAGAATAATAAGAAAATTTGGTCTTTTATTATTTTCCGGAGAACGATCTCGCGGATATTTAGGTTTAGTCATGTTACACCCTCCTATAGTACTAAAGTTATACTTCTGTTGTATCGTATGTAAGAGAACTGCAATATGACTGTATAACCTAAAAAGAATTCTATATCCATAGCTGTACTCGTTCAACTAAGGTTTGATACGAAATCTCGATTAACGCGTTTAATGGCTTTTTCTACCAATTTTCCCCTTCCTATTTAAAACCTAAAGATGGCGATAGTTTTAATTACATGCCCACAGCTAGTTTTAATCACACGATCTAACGATTACTTTATCGCGAACGTACCCAAAGTATTTGTTGTGTCACGAAGAGTAGGTTACTTTAAGTACAATACTTCACAAAGCCGTTTATACTTTAACATAAATATCCAATTTAAAATTCATTAGGTCATTCCGAATCTCACTTTTTTTGCTGCACAGTATCCGTCTACTACGCAGTAATTAATGACGGTTTTATTGATATTTTTTAATTACTCTCCAAAAACTGAACCCGTTACTCTAATACAGCAATAAAACACACAAAAGAACGTCACCGATTTTGAAAAGTAAAAGCCTAATCCTCCTTATCTGACGTACTTACACTCTCTGGGATCGAAATAGTAAATGTAGTTCCTTCGTTCACTCTGCTCTTTACCTTTATTTCTCCCTTCATTGCTTTCACAATACTAAAAGCGACCATTGTTCCTAAGCCAGTACCCTTTTCCTTATTTGTGAAAAAAGGAACTCCTAAACGTCCAATTTGTTCAGAGGACATTCCTACTCCATTATCAGTCAGCTGTATAGTTATTTTTTCATTTTCTTTGTTTACTTTAAACTCTAGCTTTCCACCGTTTTGCATGGCTTCAATAGCATTTTTTGATAAATTAATTAAGCATTGAAGGAATTGTTTTTTGTTTCCTAAAAAATAGCTCTCTTTAATGAAAAATTCTTTTGTAATCGATACATTTTGCATTAATGCATAAGGCTCCATCAGATTCGCAACATAGTTCACTTCAGCGGTAACATTTAATAATTCGAGTTCAATATTCTCATGTGGTTTTGCAAACGTAAGATAATCTGTAATGATCGATTCAGCACGGTCCAATTCTTGGAGGGACAAGTCTAAATAAGTAATCTTCTTCTCGTCATCAATACCTGGACTTTTAAGTAGTTGGATAAAACCTCTTGTGACAGTTAACGGATTTCGAACTTCATGAGAGATGCTAGCCGCCATTTCACTAAGGCTTTTTAATTTTTCATTATGATATAGTTGCTTTTTCATTGTGTCCATTGTAATTAAGTATTCAAGAAAATAAACAGAAAGCCCCATTGTTAAAGCTTGGGCAACAACAAAGGAAGACAATAATACAATTGGAGCATGAAGGATAAAGCCAAATAATGTATGACAAGTAATTAAGCTAATAATAGCAACAATTCCAAGCAAAGCCATCGTACCACTAATTTTTGTTTTCAGAGAATATGTTTGATATTTTGGTATTAGTAAAAATAATAGAATAATCAATAATAAAGTACTATCGATGAAAGCAATATAAAAACCTTCACCACCTATATAAAACCGGTAAACTAAGATTACAAAATAAAGGAAAATAGCAACCTTTTTTCCACCATAAAGGGCTCCCAATACAAATGGAATATACCTTAAATCAAAAAAATGACCTTCATAGTTTGTAATTGTGAAATTCATACATATTATGATCGAGATACTAAAAACGGTAGCTAGTAAGATGTTTTTGTACTTTGAATCTGTATTAATATAAAAGATTTGGAAAATTAAAATAGGTAAGAGAACAAAAAGTATATTAATCAGTAGATTTTCCATGATTAGCACCTGATTTCCTTGTAATGATCTTAAACATATACACACATTTCCTCCATTAACGTAATAAAAATTGCCTTGGGACAGCCTTTCTTAATAATTGTGTATGCCAGTATCGTTGCACTGCGCAGCAAACCAATTTATTTTTGTCAGTTGGTCTTCTTCAGAATAAGCCCCCTTTCATGCAATAAGAAAAGTGAAGGTAATTAACCTTATTTTTAATTACTTTAATGATTAAGCATAAACCCCTAATTACTGAAATAATGTATCCAATATAAAATAAAATTCTAATTTAATTGCAATTAAATCAGTGGACTGTTCGTTTACAGCCTTGCATTAAAAGGGTATGACATTAAAACAAGACCAACAATAAAACAATAAAAAATATTCTAAATCTTTCAATAGTAACCCTATCACTAACATCTTACCATAAAAAACCAGAGATCTTATTGAAGATTATGCTCCATGTTCCTTGAATTTATGTGATTAAGGCCACGTTACGTTTGTAAGCGTGATCAAAAATTCGTACATCACTTGGCTTTAGGAGGCACATGATGAGATTTGCAGGTGTAGGCTTAGTTATGCTAGCCGCTATATGCTGGGGCATTAGTGGAGGAATTGCCGGTCTTTTAATGAACAAGGGCTGGGACCCTATTGTGATTTCCTTTTACCGAGGAGCTATTGGTTTTATATGTTTTTTTGCGTGGTTTCTCTTTCGCTTTAGACAAAATTGGATCTCCTCTACTCGTTTATACATATGGTCCCTATTGGCGGGTGTTGGGATTGCTGGAAATTTCACTTTTTATTTTCTCAGTATCCAAGCCTCAAGCATTGCTGTTGCCGCTACTTTAATGTACACCGCACCTGTGTTCGTCCTTTTAATCTCCTTTATATTACGAATAGAACGTTCGACTTGGTTTAAATGGGCGTGCATTTCCGGTGTACTTATGGGAATTATCCTGCTTACAGGTGCCTACAGTCCCGATTCGATATCAGTGAGTGTTCTAGGGGCGGCAGCGGGGCTTGCTTCTGGTCTTTCTTATGCATTGTTTATATTCGGGTTTAAAAATGCCTCTTCTATCGGAAAGTCGCAGACCACCCCCATCGCCTTTTTTTCATTTTGTCTCATCCTTTTTCTTTTTACAGACATGGATGAAGCAGCCAGTGTGGTCATGTCAAGCGACATAGGATGGTTTCTTCTAATAGGGGTTGTGGGTGCTGGAATTTCATTTATATTATATTTGATTGGCATTCGGTGGACGGCCCCGACAACTGCTTCGATGGTCGCTATGGTAGAGCCGGTGACAGCGTCATTATTCGGCGTTCTGCTTTTCGGAGATCATTTGAACACCATCCAACTACTAGGAATGGTACTCATCCTGGTTACGATCACCGTACTCAGTGTGAACAGTCCGACTGAAAAAGTTGATGTTAGTAAAAAAATTGGAGCAAGAGTGACAAAGAGAAGAAGACGTCTACAATGACGATCTTCTTCTCTTTGTCTTATTCAATAAACATCTTCAATAGCTTAAAGATATTCTTCCACAAAGCCCTTTCAAAAAGGAAGCCCCTTACTGAGCAGTATCTTTCAAATAAGACTGACGATCACTTTGATGGATAATTTCATAATTTGTTACTAACAATAAAAATAAAAATAATATTTAAAAGGGTGGGATTCGTTTTATGTTGACGTCAAAAGAACATTTGGAAGCCCTTGATAAAATAACCTCGATGACTGAAAAACTAACCCAAACCCAGCTAGAGTTCTGGCAACAATATTCCCATATTGATACCTGGGGTTTTAAGATCGTTTTATTTATGTTTATAGTTCCCTTAGTTTTGTTGTACTTTGTAATAGATAGGAAGAATATTTTTCTCTTGGGTTTTTATGGTACAAATATTCACATTTGGTTCAGTTATATTAATATAGCGGGTGTTAAACATGGGTTTTTCAGTTATCCCTTTGAGTTAATTCCATACATTCCTGGTAATCTTTCCTTAGATGCAGCTTTAATTCCAGTTGTGTATATGCTTATTTATCAATGGACAATAAACCATAAGAAGAATTTTTATATTTATTCTATTGCATTGTCACTCCTATTAGCCTTTGCATTTAAACCGATATTGGTACATCTAAATTTATTTGTTTTACATAAAGGGACTAATTATTTTCATCTATTTATTTTGTATTGCATCATATTTCTATTTTCAAAGCTTATTACAAACCTTTTCTTGAAGATGCAAAATTCCCCTAAGTATAGAGATGTATAACAACGTACATCTCTTTTTTGTGTGTTTTAGCACCAAAATCGTTTTTTTCTGTTAGGGGTTCTGGTGCATAGTTTTAGTATCCAGTGACTATCCTGAGCACTCAAGGGTAGGAAGATATATCCACTCAAAGTAAGGTTATGATTGATGGAAGTATGCTTATATAAAGATGATATAAACCAAACGAGAATTTCACTAAAAAATTCGTTAATTTTCTTTAGTTTATCCTAGGTAAAACAAATGAAATTATCAAGTTTTTACAAGAAAATCAGGTGGATAGTCTAGGGATCGGGCAAAAAGTGAGAAACACCATGCCTTATGAGGAATGAAAAGCTTTGAACTGGGAAGAGATTTATCCTAATATGGAGGGGAAACATACATTTGGATTTAAAAATTCGTGATTATGCGATGTTTAATAAGGGGAGCACATCTGTTATTTAAGTGTGAGATGGGCTTAAAGAAGCCCATCATCACGTTCATAAAAAGTACGTAATGCAGTGACATGATCTTTAACTAAAATACCCAATATCTTTAATTACCGCATGAACTTCAATAGTTATCATTGCGTTGGAGTAAATGTCTCGCCAATCTATTGAACTCCACGTTTCATAATCCAAGTGTTTTCTAACAACTTTACCAATTCCAATACTGTCAACTTTTTCCTCCTGCATTACTTTAACGATTTCTTCTGCGTGTGCTTTAATTTTCCCTTCGATAATTTGTTCTAAATGATGTAACTCTGTTTTGTTCGTAATATCCAGCGTTCCGTTATACTCGAGTAGAGAACCTCTTATATTTAGTTCAATATTGACTTCTAAATCTGGAAATTTGCTTGTGTCAACTGATATTCTCCGATGGTTTTCAAGTGAATCATATAAAAGTTGGGCTGGTTTATTTTTTTCCTCATCTTCAATATCAAAATGTAGGGCCCCTTCCGTGAAATCTCCTCTTAAAAAGAAGAAAACTCTTGAGTCTCCTGGCTCTAATTTGGTAATATAGCGATCGTCTTGAAAAAGTCCAATTCCATCGACAATGATTTCATTTTTACCCATTTTTAACACCGGTGCTACAGGATCTCTTCCATCATCAAATAAATCTTTTGTAAAATGGTAAAGGCGCGTTTCGGGAATTACATTAAGTTGGGCTTCTTTTTCTAACATTTCATCTATATATTGACTTGTCCTAGGGTGTTCTGGATAGTCCCTGGATAGCAATTCATTAGCAGAACCATTCACTACGCTTATTTTAATACGTGATCCAAATGTGGGGTCTCGATTTAAAGTGTCAATATTTTCACCAATTCCAGACTCTGCAAGCTCTAAACCGTATAATATGTTTTTAAGCTGACCGCTAACGAGCTGACGATTTGATTGTCTAGCAAAACTTAACATGGCCTCCTTATCGCTTCTACCGACTGTCGTTAAGACTTCTCGATTTTTTTTAGCCGCTTGTTCAATTTGTGGTATTGATACAGTAATGAGTAAGTTTCTTCGATAATCATACTCTTCTTTTACTTTTATATCTAACGCCATCCCATGAATAAACCCAATATCTTCAAGTATTCGTATATCTGTACATCCTGTATGAATAAGGAGGAAAAATATAAGAATTAGCAATTTAATTCTCATAGGCATGGTTCCTCGCTTGTCGTTTGAGTAGGATAATTAATAGAATAGGCAAAATAAACGCTACTCCGATTTCAATTACCACTACTATTTTTAACCAAGAAGCTACTTCAATACTGTTATACGCCCCTAAAGCAATGAAAAAAGAAATGAAAATAATAAAAAAAGTAAGCCATTTTTCTTTTACACGCGGTAATACTTCCTGTACTAATTGTGTTCCCGCCCAATAATAAAGGACGCTTGTTACAATCACTTTAAATAAGAAAACACTAAAGATTAAATTTTCAATTCGAACGAGAAAAGGAAATTCAAGATAACTATATAATTGCAACGTTGGATAAAGCAAATGCTGCAATTGTCCAAAACTAAAAAAACCAAAACATATAATACTCGTATACAGATAGATAAACGTTGTGTAGAGATTTCCGGCTAAAAGAGCTTTCAAAAATGAGTTACCCTTTTTAACAAAAGGAAATAAAAATAGACTTAATTCATACCCGACAAACCCACCGTATATCTCTACACTGTCTTTGAACTGACGTTCATTTGCTTTAAATAGAAAGGTAGTAAAGTCTCCCCATTCGATCTTGAGGAAGTAATAAAGTCCAACGAAAGATACCCAAATCGATAAAAAGAAAAAGATTGTAGTCGTTTTTACAATATTAAATATTCCATTGATCGTTATAAAAAAAACTGTAATTAAAATAATAATCAAAATATAATAAGTTGGTGTTGTCGGAAAAGCGATCACCTGAACGATAAAAATATATTGTTTAATAATTAAGCAGGCAAGTAATCCCCAAAACAACGCAAAGAGAAGGTATAGAGGTTTCATAATCCAACTAGAAAAGGATTGATTTAAGATCAAAAGTATTGATTTACCGTTTCCTAATTTAAATACCATATAAATCAACCAAATATTAAAACTGGCTAATAACGTATAGCCAAATAATGACAGCCAGCCATTTGTCCCATGAATTTGAGCAATTAAACGAGGAATATTAAAAAGAAAAATCCCCACTTCTACCATATAAATTAGTATTGCAATTTGAATGGGCTGTAATTTCTTTTCTTGAACCACTTCCATTATTCCTTCACCTGACTTTTTACCGTATTGGGAGATTTCGCGTCATGTGGACGATCTTTTAACATGATAAATGGAGCTCGAATAAAGGCTGTCTTCCAATCATGAAAATGAATAGGCGCTGCAGGACTTAAGTAAGGCATATTAATATTAGTTACTTTCGCTAGATGACTCACAATAAAAGCTATACCAATAATTAATCCTAAATTACCTAAAAAGCCTGCTAGTATAATTAATAAAAATCGAGCAATTCTTAAAGCAGCACTGAGTAAGTAATTAGGCATTACAAACGAAGCAATCGCAGAAATAGCTACAGCAATAATTAATGTATTACTCACAAGCCCTGCTTCTACAGCTGCTTGTCCAATAACAATCCCTCCAACGATCCCAATGGTTTGTCCAATCTTAGAAGGTAAACGGGCTCCAGCTTCTCTTAATAACTCAATGGTAAACTCCATAACCATCGCTTCAATCAAGGGTGGAAATGGCACTTGATTTCTTGATTCCCCTAGTGAAAGAAGTAAAGTTTCAGGGATCATTTCATAATGAAACGTTGTGACCGATACATAAAACGAGGTAAATGTTAATGTAATAAAAAAAGCTGCATACCTAAGCCATTTCGTGGCAGTTCCAATTACCCACCGTTGGCTAATATCGTCAGGTGATTGAAAGAACTCAAAGAAATTGGTCGGTGCGATAAAGATAGACGGACTCCCATCAACTAACCCAATCACTTTTCCAGATGATAACTTGGTCACTGCGACTTCTGGTCTTTCTGTCGTCAAAAACTGTGGAAAGATGGAAAATGGATAGTCATCTATCAACTGTACGAACATATTGGAATCCGTTATATAATCAAACTCGATAGCCTCAATTCTTTTTTTTAATTCGGCAACAAACTCTTGGTTTACTAGATCTTTTATGTAAACTAAACTAATTGACGTTTTAGTCACCTCTCCTGCTTCTAATCGGATAACTTTTAAATGAGAGCTTTTTAATCTTCGCCGAATTAAAGATAAATTAATATCGATTGACTCGATAAATGCTTCATGAGAACCAATTATCGTTGCTTCTGTTTCAGACTTATCGATTGATCGCATTTGTGGACCAAATATATTGACTGTGTACATTTCATGTCCATAAATGACAGCTACAGATCCCGATAAGATCGATTTAATAACCTCTTTATACTCATGACTTCGCCTAAATATAGATCGATTCCATAGATGTGATAGTTCTTCCTCTTTGTTAATATGCTGTAATGGAGTGATGATATCTCGGTCTAGTTCAAAACTATCCACAAGGTGATCAAAGTATACCAGATCAATATGGATGTCCTCGAATTGGTAGTGCACAACATCTGAACAATCCTCAAACTCAAACAGGATATGTTCGATCGGTGGAATGTTGCTTTCACTAATCTTATCGTTTGATTTTTCATTATGATTATCATTTCCACTGGTAGGTGGCGATTGTTCCTTGGATTGTAATTTTGTCAAACCCAACCTTTTATTTTTTCGCAACGAAATCACCCACTGTTGTTCACTAAGATTTATACAACATAGGTTTCCAAGGTTTTCTTTTTTTATGCTTCTATCGAACTATTAAACAGGGATAAGTTCACGGGCATTTGACTATATGTAAGAACTTCTCCTGTTTACTAAGTCTAAAACTCCTATTTTTCTTTCAGTTAAGATTTTTTTGAAATGTTGATACACATTTTTAAATTTTAGTGTACTAAAAGCTGGTCAAAAAAGGCTTACTCAAAACCAACTAGAAACGCAGTGTGAGTGGATTAGTAGGCAGTGACAGATCAACAAAACAAGCGTACCTATTCAGATGTGAATAGATACGCTGTTTCTATTGCTATTGCCTTCCGAAGTGACTGAAGGATTTTTTACAACCCTAACTCGCCCCTTTTTCCCATTGTTCATCAGTTGGTGTTTCCGTTTTCGTCACTTTAAATCCTAGAAGTAAGGAGATAAACGTTAATGCCGCAATCATTCCAAAGGCGACGATCGCACCAAAAATATCTGGGTTTGCAATTTGCGGGAAGTTAGACCCCGCTCTTTCAGCGGTTGTCATCGCTGTCACCAGCAGCCCCGTTCCAATCGACGCTGACATTTGGCGAATCGTATTCGTCACCGCTGACCCGTGGGGAATCAACTTTCTTGGAATTTGATTTAAGCCCGCTGTATTGACTGGCATCATCACCATCCCGAAGCCGAACATCCGGATCGCATACATCACACTTAAATACATAATCGACGTGTTTGTATCGATGAACAAAAAGGCAAACGATGAAACGGTCATAATGATAAGACCCGGAATTGCTAACACCCGCGCACCATATCGGTCAAAAAGTCGACCAGTGATCGGTGCCATAAATCCTGTAATCAAGGCTCCCGGAAGCAATACCATTCCAGCTTCGACGGCTGTAAACTCGCGCATATTGTACATATAGAGAGGAATAAGTGTCTCCAATCCAATTAGACCCAAAAAGCCAATGCTACAAATAATCGTTGATAGGGTAAACATCTTTGCCTTAAAAACTCGGAATTCGAGCATCGGGCGCGCTAACCCTAGCTGGCGTCGAATAAAAATGTAAATCGTCAGTGAACCTAAGACAAGGAACAGCAGCGTTTGCCAGTTCCCCCAGCCGTTATTCCCTGCACTGGTGAACCCGTAAAGAAGTCCTCCAAAACCAAAGGTCGATAACATAATGGAGACCGGATCGACTTTCGGATTTTTAAGCTCGGTCACATTTCTCATAGTAAAATAAGCGACAATTAACATTAATATCGCTAACGGTAAAATCCCGTAAAACATGTAGCGCCACTCATAAGTGGTCACGATCCATCCCGATAACACCGGACCGATGGCTGGTGCAAACGAAATGACAAGACCGATATATCCCATCGCGGTCCCTCGTCGTTCCACAGGGAAAATGAGCAAAAAGACCGTCTGCATTAAGGGGATCATCACTCCTGCCCCCATCGATTGAATAATTCTCCCAGCAAGCAGCACAGGAAAATTCGTCGCGACAGCAGCGATTACCGTTCCAAACGTAAAAATTCCCATCGCTGACAAGAAGAGCTGCCTCGTCGTAAACTTTTCAATGAGAAATGCTGAGATCGGGACCATAATCCCCATCACCAGCATAAATACCGTTGTCAGCCATTGGCCGGTATTGGCCGTAATATTCATTTCTATCATCAATGGCGGGATCGCCGTAATCATGAGCGTCTGGTTCAATACTGCAATAAAAGACCCGACAAGCAGCAACCCTGCAATGAGTACCTTATTATAATTCTGATTATCCACGATGCAAAACTCCTGATCTACTAAGTTAACTTCCTATGTTTAAGTATATCTTAAAAAGCATATTTCGCAATCCGAAATATATGCGTGTACACTGCTATTTAGATAAAGTTATAATATATTATTCTACCATAATAAAGTAGGAGCTGGAATTTACAGTGAAATGTGGTCAACAAATTTCACTACAAAAACAACAAACCCTCTTGCTATGCAAGAGGGCCAATGTGGTTTCCTTGTTTTTCCTACCGTCTCTTAACCGCTATTTTAATAACAATTTTAATTGGTTTGAGGAAGAAGGATTTTAAATGCAGTACCTTTTTCCAATTCACTGTAGACTTTAATTTTTCCTCCCATTCCTTCAATTATCCGATAAACGACCATCATACCTAGTCCTGTTCCGTTTTCTTTAGTTGAATAATAAGGATCACCTATACACTCTATTTGATGTTTTGACATACCTATTCCAGTGTCTGCAATGGTAATTTGTACTTTGGATTGTCCTTTTATTATTTTACATTTAACAGTTAATGTACCACCATTAGGCATTGCTTCAATACCATTTTTTATTAGGTTCAAGAAGGATTGGTGTAACTTCTGGACTTCACCTGTGACGTAACAATTGTTTTCCAATTCACTTACAATGGTTACATTATTCATATTTGCCATTGGACGAATGATCTCTATAGAACGATATAAAATTTCATCGATTGATAAAGTTTCCACCTTATTTTGGTATGGTCGTGCAACAAGCAAGTAATCACTTATTACACTTTCCGCTTGCTTTAACTCCTGTTTAGCAAGTTTAAGTAATTCCTTACGTTTTTCTTCATCTTTAACTTCATCTTTTAGTAGCAGTTGGATTACTCCACTGGTAGTCGTTAATGGATTTCTAACTTCATGAGCAATGGATGCTGCTAACTGACTAATAACTTCTGATTTCTCATTACGAATCATTTCATTTCGAAGTTGATAGTTTTGTTTCATCATTTCAATTAAATGAATAAAGACAATTGCTCCTACCACATGGATTATAGTGAAATTTAACCAGAAAACAAAATCAAAAAAAGCAAAGGAATTAAACAAAATTGCAGTTGAGATAAACAAGAGAAATACTGTAAGAAGCATGAAGCCTACAGTCGTCAGATATCGTTTATGTATCGACATTTCCTGATAATGTTTCCACGTTAAGCACCCTGATACATACAAGATGATATAGGTGATTAACACGGCCCAAACACCTTCACCACCTAGAGCAAAACGATATGAAAGAAGGACTACTAATAAAATCGCGCCCATTCTCGGGCCACCATAAAGCAATCCAAAAATAAAAGGTATTGTTCGAAAATCAAAAATAAGACCCTTCGACAATTCAAAGGAAAACGATAAAGCAAGAATTATACAAACACTAAACACAACGATCATTATTCTTTTAATCATTTCTTCACTCAAATTAAACTTTCGTTCCATTATGTAAAGGTTAACAAGAAAAATAGGGGTAATAATCAACAAAAAGTTAATAAGTAAATCCTTTGTTATGAGTGACATATAAATCCTACTTTCTATCTATTTCTTATAGTTTCATCATAACCATAATAACATTTTAATCTAACACTTTTATCACATTTTTATAAAAAGTCGAATAAATCAATTTAGATAAAATGTTTAGGAATTCCCCACCACATTGGTTAATCCACCAACAAAAATAAGTCACTAATAAGCGGACTATGGCAAAATCTACAAAGCTAAGTATTCGCAGCAGACCCGCCTTTGCCAGTTCCGCAATTTCACTTAACGCTTTAAAGATCCAGTAAACTATATAAATTTATCATTTTCACGCGTCATCCATGCATTCGAAACTGTAAACTTTCTTTCGAGCTGCATTAGGTACACCGAGTAGCTCAATGTTCTCAATAATAAGGTTTCTTGTTTAATACCTTCGATGCGTAATCTTCCTCTAAATCTCTTTTCATCTCAGCGTCAATATTGCCATTAATATAGTCGTCATCTAAGACCTTTATGATCTGTCCTTCTTTTGTATCCATTACCTGTAGTATCTTGGTTACACCTTCAAAGAAGTACAACATAATGAAGTACCTACGATAATCACAGTCAGGACATAACTTTTGACCATACTTATGTTTTAAATTTTTAGCTCTACCAGTCCTATTGCATTTATCACATGTACCTAATTCCATCATGAAACCCCCAAAAGAACGTTTGTTCTCATTTTACAAAAAGAACTTTGAATATGCAATATTATCTTATTTCCGGTAACCTGTTATCCATACATCGGCAATCTCGTAATAAATCACTTTAAGCCATGATTGCGACCGCTTATTAATCTTATACCGCGAGTCTTTACGTTTTAGAACAATACATTCAAGGGCTTGGCATAATTCAAACAAGACCGTACCGTTTCCTTCTATTTTATTGACAACTAGTTGTAAGGGGGGATTGTACTGAATAAAAATGATTTTCACAATCAGATGATAAAGATCATACGTTCACTTGGGCTCCATCAACCTGACCAAACTCCTTGTGGGCAGCCTATTTCTATTTCAGAAGCGCATACAATTATGGAAATTCAGTTAAGAGGAGAAGTTACACAATCCAATTTAACGCAAATACTAAATTTAGAGAAAAGTACCGTAAGTCGTTTAGTTCAACAATTGGAGAAAAAAGAATGGGTAAACCGTGAAATGATCCCAAAAGACCAGAGAATGAAAGTACTGAGATTAAGTGAAAAGGGACAAAAAGTAGCACAACGCTTGGAAAATTCTCGTATAGAAAAGTTTGATAGTATATTAGCGAATATACCTGAAAATAGGCATAAAGAAGTTATTGTTGCGCTGGAATTACTTATCCAAGCTATTCCCCCAAGAAATGATTAGGAGAGATGTACAATATGAATAGAACTATAATATTATTATCCTTGTTAATTCCATTTGCTCTAGCAGGATGTTTTTCATCAACAGAAGAAGAAAATTCAAACGAGTTGGAAGCTGTAACAAGCCCTTACGTAGAGCTAACAAATCAAGAAATTAAAGCCCTGCCAGAAGGAAGGATTCAAGCATTACTTAATGGAGCAGGAGCTGGCTATGCTCTATCTGCTGAATTAAATAGCTACCCTGGACCGCTTCATACTCTTGAATTAGCTTTAGAGCTATCTTTGTCCGATGAACAAAAGGAGAAAACAGAAAAACTCTATAATGGGATGAAAGAAGAAGCACAAAAGATCGGAGAGCAAATCGTCAATTTAGAACTTCAACTTGAAAATGCCTTTAGATCAAAGACGATTACAAAAAACGATGTAGATAATATGACAAATCAAATTTCTATCTTAGATGGTAAATTAAGAAGTGTCCATTTAAATGCACATATCGATATGATTGATGTTTTAACTAATGAACAAATTAAATTGTATGATGAGTTAAGAGGTTATTCATCCGACCATGATCATACTGATCACAACCATCACCACGGTCATGATCACTAACCATCTAGTTGAAAAAGTTTAGATTGGAAAAGCTGTTCACAAATAAGAACGGCTTTTTTCTACTATAGACTCTTCTATTAACTTTCCTTGTTACTTTATAATCCTTCACTGTGACAACCCGAGATTTGTCGAGAAGAACGGGGGCTGTACTCAAGTGGGTCTCATTCAGGCCACGATCTACTCAGTTCCCTATACCTTAACTAAAAAAAATAGCGCCAACTTCTATTGAATAGAAACTAGCACTATGTTTATTTGCTATACGTTTAGCGTGACGCTTTTGGTGGTTCGCACACGTCACATTTACGTTGGTTATTATTTTTAAAGTTAGTAAATGTTTTTTCAAAATTGCTACCACATGCACATTTAAATAGTAACTTTTGTGAAAAACCATGGTATTCCGTCGTTAGCAACTTACTTTCCGAATTGTTTCATCAAATTCTTTAATCTTACCGATTGTCCATCGTTTATTCATTCTCTTACACCTCTGTATTTTATCTCTAGGCGAAAGCTTATCTTAGCATCCGTTCAATTATTAGCAATAGTCTTAATTATCCTAAGTTTTTAATTATAACATGAGCTACACAAAATTAAACAGAACGTTAATCTAAGCGGGGCCTGTCCCCCGCTGCGGTAATACTTTACTCTAGTGGAGGACAGATCTCAAAAAGCCTAATCCTCCCTTATTTTCACTAAGGAATTTTTAGGCTTATAATATTCCACAATCACACTTTGATATTTGATACCATTTTCCTTAACTAAAGATTCTGTTCGCAGCGAAGAGTTACAGAATTATAGAAAAAAGGACTCTACAAAAGAGTCCTTTAATAATTATGCCTTGTTTACGTTAGTAGCTTGAGGTCCACGTTGACCTTGCTCAACGTCAAAAGTTACTTTTTGGCCTTCATCTAAAGATTTAAACCCATCACCTTGGATAGCTGAGAAATGTACGAATACATCCTCCCCACCTTCAACCTCGATGAATCCAAATCCTTTTTCTGCGTTAAACCATTTTACTGTACCTTGTTGCATGTTTGTTTACCTCCTGTGGTGATTTGTTTCACTATCGATTATTAGTATTGCTCAATTATTGTTCAATCATCAAAGGAAAAATTTTTTAATACTAATTTCTCCAAGTCGGGCTCATCCATTATCACCTTAAACCTTTGATGCAATTCTTTATTTAATGGCTAAACTAACCTTCAGTTTCTTTCCTTTGATCGTTGGATTTTCCATTGCTTCTAACACTAACGAACCTTTTCCATTATGAATATCAACATAGGTTAACTCGATCCCTTTAAGGTATTTCCCATCGTTTGGTGTGGCAAACGTAATGCTTTTCCTTCATTACCAGAGCGCCCTGTTCTTCCTGTACGGTGAACATAACCTTCTTTTTCCATAGGTACGTCATAGTTAATGACTAATGTTACATTATCAACATCAATTCCCCTAGCAGCAACATCCGTTGCCACAAGATAACGGAAATTCCCCCTTTTAAAACCATCCATGACGGAAAAACGGTTTTCTTGTTCTAATCCACCATGAAGTTTTTCACATGAATAATTAGCGCGTCCTAGTTCGGAAAACACCGTACTCACATGCTCTTTCGTATTGCAGAAAATAATACAACTGTCTGGATTTTCCATATATTTATGACAAAGGTTTTCCACATCTTTAGGCAACGTTGCAGAAAACACCATCGTCACTCTGTTAGCAGGAAGTGCTTTAATAATCTCTTCCACATCGTTGATGAAACCCATATTTAGCATCTCATCTGCTTCATCAATAACGAGAAACTTAATTTCATCCAATGCTAAAGTTTCTCTTTCGATATGGTCGATCACCCGGCCAGGTGTCCCAACAACAACATGATTTCTTTGTTTCAATTCCTCTTTTTGTGTCGAGAAGGGCTCTTTTCCATAAACAGCCATGGCTTTAATCCGCTTGAATCTACCAATATTCGTAATATCCTCCCGAACTTGAACGGCAAGCTCCTTGTTGGTGTGAGAATTAACGCTTGGGCTTCCTTTCCTCCCAATTCATCATTTCACAAATAGGAATTCCAAAGGCTGCCGTCTTTCCGCTACCTTTTGTGATTTGATTACTAGATCTTCTTTGTTCATGGCTAGTGGAATTACTTCCCCTTGTACCTCTGTTGGCATTTCATATTTCATTATTGAAAGTGCGCGATTTATTTCATCGCTTAACTGATATTCATCAAAGCTTCGTTCACTCATACACTAACCCCATTTTTTTTATAAATTCTTTTTAAGGTTTTGTTAATAGTTAATGTATACAACATAATAAAAATCAACATTGCCCTTTTTAATTATAGACCCTGTTTCAGAAAAAGCTATAAAACGGAGCTTTTTATCTTTATCCGACAAAATACTCCCTCTTCAAGCGCTGAGGTTTTTCAGCGGTAAGGGGGAGATGAATGGCGGTTGGCGATAGCCAAAACACTCACTGGTTTGGCATAATGAGAACGTACGTTCTTAGAAGGTGAGGTGAGTTCATGCTAGTTAAAAAGGCGTTTAAATTTCGTATCTTCCCTAATCCAAGACAAATTGAGTTAATCAACAAAACGATCGGATGTTCAAGGTTCGTGTTCAACTACTTCCTCGGCAAGCAAAAACAAAAAGACGCTTATTGGTACATCGTCGAAGAGATGGTACAAAACGGACAGTTGCTATCAAACCATTGGAAGAGCGACTTTTTCAATAAATATGACTCTATTAAAGCCGTTCGCCAGTTGAAAGCGCACTATCCTTTCTTAAAAGAAGTGGACAGTATCTCCCTTCAAAAGTCGGTTGAAAATTTAGCTGATTCGTACCAACGGTATTACAAGAAGCAAAATAAAGCTCCTAAATTCAAAAGTAAGAAGAACAAGGTGCAGTCCTATACCACAAAGCAAACCAACGGAAATATCGCTGTTCAGGATAAATACATCAAGTTACCTAAACTTGGTCTTGTTCGGTTTGCTAAAAGTCGTGAAGTGGATGGACGGATTATCAATGCAACCATTAGACGTAATCCAAGTGGAAAGTACTTTGTATCCATCTTAGCTGAAACAGAAGTGATTCAACTGCCGAAAACAAACTCCAGTACAGGCGTTGATTTAGGACTAAAAGACTTCGCAATCCTTGCGGATGGTACGATATACAAAAATAATCGTTATTTTAAGTCGTTAGAGCAAAAATTAGCAAAGGCTCAGCAGGTGCTTTCTAGGCGAGTGTTCGGTTCTAGCAACTGGAATAAACAACGAATTAAAGTAGCTCGTATTCATGAGAAAATCGAAAACAAGCGGAAGGATTTCTTACACAAAACCTCTACCGATATTATCAAAAACCACGATGTTATCGGAAACGAAAATTTGCAAGTGTCTAACATGATGAAATATGAGAAAACAGCTCAAGCTATCGCTGATGTGTCTTGGTATCAATTTAAGGTCATGTTGAAATACAAGGCTAAATGGTACGGAAAGACAGTAGTGGAAGTGAGTAAGACCTTCCCAAGTTCTCAGCTTTGTTCGAGTTGTGGCTACAAAAACAAAGACGTTAAAGATCTAAATTTGCGTGAGTGGATATGCAAGTGTGGAGCCCATCACCAAAGAGATGTTAACGCAGGACAAAATCTTAGAAACGAAGCGATAAGACTTCTAACCGTCGGTGCGACGGGGGTAGCCTAATCCATAACTAGCGGTTACGCTGGTGTTCTTAGGAATCCCCCACTTCAAACAGCTCGCAAGAGCAGTTAAGTGGTGGGTAGTTCAACTCGTCCGTAATTCAGACCACAACTGCTCAAGCCACTTATCAAAATCCGCACCCTTCTCTCCTTCATATGTATCATACACATCAATTCTCATCTTTTTCAGTTTTTCTTTGAAATCTTCATAAGAGTGATCCTTAGGCAGACTCTTTTTTATACGAACAAGGATTTTTTTCGTATCTTTAATGGCATCGCCTTCTTTCCGTTCCGGCATCGTTACCTTCTCCCCTAAGGCTAGAAGTTGACGGTAAGCAGCTTCCCGGACTTTAAATACAGAATCACCTGCCATACTGTGCTTTAATAATTCAATCGTCTCTCTCGCTTTCCACATCCCTAACTCTTCTACCGCGTCCAATCGTTCCCGCCAATTGGCTGTTCTATTGATGGATTTTTTTAATTCATCAAAATTGGCAGGTAAATCTGTTCTTTCTTCATTATTACTCAAATCATTTACCCCCTCTTCTCTTTATATATAATTCGTTCAAACCCTAAAAATATTTTACCTTTAATTGTATTTCTACATACACGCTTCAATCATAAAGGGAGAACGTGATGGCTTCTGACCAATGATAACGTAGGGGATTTTTAGTACCATCTAGGGAAAATGTTCATCCAACTGATGGATAGGATCTCATTTCCCTCTAAACAGGTTTGTTTTACAGCATAAAAACAGCCAGTCACCTGTAATTATTGACTGGCAGCTTATAATATCTAAGTTTCAGCATCAGCGTAGCCGTGAAAAACCCAGAGGTAAAGCCAAAACGCGAACACTGTAATTAAATTCCCCTCCCCCTTATTAACTATTCCTAAATTCCTAAATAATGGTCGAGTTTCTGCACTCTTTTAACATACTTCCCCAACCAAACTCTCATTTTTGCATTTTATGGATATAATTGTAATTTAAAGCTCCATTTTTTACTATTATCCGCTAAACTAATGGGTAGAGTTGTATTTAGGTGTGAAGGTTCAGGAGGATATGACATGAAAATAAAATCAATTGTACTAGCAATCTCTTTAATAATACCACCACTCATGATTGGAGGATGTAACGTAATGGACGAAATCACTGAGACACACGAAGAACGACATGCTAGAGAAGTATATGTCAGTGTAAATGACTACACCGGCGAAGAAAAAGATTTACCTGATGGGCAAAAAAACGATCCTATCGCAAAAGAAAAGTTCGAGGAAATTGCCGAAGCCACACAACAGTTTTTTCTTGAAGAATATAAAACAGAAGTCATTGTTCATAACGCGGTTGGTGCAAAGCATGGGATTATGGTGTTTGTCGAATCACCAAATGAGCCTAGATTCCACACCTTTGCGATGATGCCTGTCGATGCAAATGATAAAAAGATTTTTCCTGAAGACATTTGGACTGTTGAAATGCAGGTAGAACAAGCTCTCTTTGGTGGATTAATAGCGATGATTATGAACGAAGAGTTTGCGGCTCTTAATCAATATTTTGAGGAATTCACGACTCATTTTCCTGTCACTGGTTTACGTCAAGAAGCATTAAAGAATGTCATGAGTTCAGGTTACTCAACACCTTATTATTTTATTCAAACAATGTCTTTGATAGATGAGTTTGATGGAATTATCGACAGCTACTTAAATAACCCTAAAATTTCGTTGTCAGAACTGAAAGAACACTTTGATGAGGGCAGTTATGAAGCTGATAATTTCTCTTTTGTTATTGACATATATATGAAGGAGCCAGGTAAGGATCCAGACGAAGAGATCTTTAAACAACTCGTCGAAGACATAAAAACCTTAGATATTTTTCCAAGAGGTGCTTATACAGTTTCTTTACATGATAACAACATAAATAAACTTTCAGGGATAGGACATAAAGAAAATACATTAATAGAAGGAAATATTGTACCTATTATACGAAAGTAGGCAATGGAGGTCTGTTTATGGGAAGTCTTTTTGTTCAGCAGATTGATATCAATACTACAACCGATCAGGAACTTGTTCAATTAGCTGGATTATACGCTTACTTAGAACGCCGTACAGGGGAAAGAATTCGTTTAAATACTTCCACTTTCAGAATAGTCGACACCAACTACAACCACCCCACCGGCCTTGATGCTTTAACTTTGCAGAACGTCAACACGGGTGAGTTTATAATGGCCTTTGTAGGTACAAATGTACATGCAGAACACGGAATGCAAGATTTGAAGACCAATGTGCGGCTATTAAATGAGCCCACCCCGCCTCAATTGCGTGCAGCAAACGAATATTATTTACAAATGCAAGCCGAACTTGCAAAAAGCGGCCATTCTATTTCCTATGTATGTGGGAACTCACTAGGCGGCGCACTCGCAAATAGCGTGGCGGTGAAAAACCCAGAGGTAAAGTCAGTCACGATTAATCCTGCCTTGTTACCTTCAGGGTTGGTTGTTAAAGATGCTGAATATCCTAACATTACAAATTATATTAGTCAGTATGATATCCTCAATTTAAGTATCCGTGCCGGACAACTTGATCACCGCGTACCCGGCAATCAGTATGATATCTATCATGGCATTCCTTCTTTAGAAGCATTAGGTCCTAATCATACAGGCTATGTGCGTCAAAATGGGCAACACGTCCCCTATTATGAGAGCGGCGAACCAGGGACCATTGATTATGTAAAAATATATATGGATGCCCATGAGCATATTGTGACAAGTATCTGGACAGGAGAACCACTATATGGGGGTAGATCGATTCCTATCCGTATTGATCGTGAGCATTTACTCAAACTCGGTGATGGATTGGAAACGAAAGTAATCGAACGGCTGAAAAGAACACAAACCTATATAAACAGCTCGGTTGCCATCGTCGAAGCTGAAGGAGCAGACATCGACAAACGATTAAACACCCTTCGCACTGTTTTTCAGGAGATGATACGACGAGAAACCAATCAGGTGCTTAATGAGAAAAATAGAAGACTGAAAGAAATGGTTGCTGCATTACATACTTTCTTAAACCTATTAGAAACAAGGTGCCGATCACTCAATTATGTCCTCAATTCTCCTCCAATGGAACTGTTCGAATTTCTTGCAAGAAAAGACATTAGCGTGGAAAGCATATGTCAAGAAATAAGAAACAAGCTCTATGAACTAGAAGATATGGTTGATAGACTGACAGACGGGCTCCACAACATTACAATGGATCGCCTTGCAGAAGTCCTTCAAGGTGGGCAAAACAAATTTTATGATTATGTAGTGGGAGAACTGAAGTCTCATTTGTACATTGTCCAGCAAAATCAGGAGCGAGCCATCACACAAATGTCAGAGTATCAGTCTCAAGTTGTTGCAACTGGAGAGAAATTTCATCTCCTTGATCTCAGTTTAAGTCAAAGAAAATCGATAAGTAGCGCTCTAAATTTATCTGATGTACTTAAGACAAGTGCCGTTCAAATGGAAGAGTCCCCCTACTTAATGATGCATATGAGAATAAAAAAGGTAGCAGTAGATGCAGCGACAGCGACCTTTAAACAAAGTACAAATCCAATCATTAGTGGAATAACCTCAAGTTTGGATTTCATCCTTCGAAGCATCGAATTCCTTGGGAATAGCGCTAGATTTTCAATTAACACAGCAACAAACCTTGCACTTTACGGTAATGTACCTGGCTTAGCCATAAGCTTATTTTCCGATTACAATACACGAGTAAAAAACGCTGTCAATAATGCCCTATACCCACTCGATGATTTATTGGAAACCATTAAAGGTATAAGAAACGGTTTGTCAGCCCTCCGAGATAACTACCTAAGACTGGTGGATGAATTGAGACCTTATATTGACTCCGCCATTTTTAGTAAACAACGCTTCCAAAACGTGACACTCTACAACACCGCTGCTTGCTCTATTCTAAAAGAAATGGAGCTACTTTTTAATGATATAGTCTATCAATTGTCCCATAATCAAGGAAAAGCCATTAAAGCACTTCAACTAACTGGAAATAGTGTACGTCAAAATATGAGCAAACTCGAAGAACAGTTGGAACGTGGAACACTTTACGGATGATCCATTTAAAACGACTTCGCCTACATTCAAACCTGTTCGAGGTCTGTCCCCCGCTGCGGTAATTCTTTACTGGAGTGGAGGTCAGTCCCCGAATCCTTTTTATCAACCCTAGAGTCTTCAATCAACATATCAAAACCGGTCATTTCTCCTAAAGTGCAAAATAGTCACTTCCATTTGCTATTCGGACTGAGAGGCCTCTATTTGTGAAAAAATCGATAATTTCACGATCGAACGGACTGAGAGGCCCTTATCTAGCAAAATTGCGTTGGTATTCACGTGTTTCATAGGAAATAAGGGCTTTTGAGTCCGCAAACACCTCTAGAATGGCCATTTTCATTGAAATAAGGTCCTCAGAGTCCGCGAGCGTTTAAACCTAACTTTTCTCTAAGTTCCTTTGGAATTGTTATTTGTCCTTTACTCGTCATCTTCCCACTAACTAATTCCATTTCAATTTCACCTCTTACTTGTTTCTTTAGTATTACTTTTATTATAGGTATTACTAATAATTTTACAAACATATCTGATAATAAACGTGAAAAAAGGGGGCAGACCTCCAGATGCGTTAAGGCATTAACACAGTGGGGGTCTAACCCCAAACAAAACGAAAGAAGCAAGAGGACCGCCCCCCCTTGCTTCTTTCACTATCTATTATCTATACCAAAACCGGCAAGTGCGTCCTTGCTTCATACTCTTCCAATTCCTCGCCATTTTTCAAACGAGTAAGAAAGTCAGAGTTAGGAATCAGTGGACGTCCGAAAGCTGCTACATCTATGGTTCCTTCCATTAATGCTTTTTCAGCCATTTCGGGTTCAAGGTTACCCACTCCTATAATGACACCCTCCCAATATTTTCGAACGAGTTGATGCATCGTTTTTCCATCAGCAAGCACCTTCGTAAACTCCATGGTGGAAGGATGAATCATCGTCGCACCCACTTCACGGAATGCTTCTACAAACGTGCGAATGGCTAACTCTGGATCTTCCCACTCATAAGCCGTATTATCCACTTTATGAGCGGAGAAGCGAATTAACGTTCTGTCCGTTCCGATGGCATCAATCACAGCTTTTGTAACTTCTTTCATAAACGTTAATCTTTCTGGAAGGTCTCCTCCATATCGATCCGTGCGCTTGTTCGTTACATCTGAACAGAATTGATCGATTAAATAACCGTGCGCCCCATGAATTTCAACGCCATCAAATCCTGCTTCTATTGCATTTTTTGCGGCTTGGGCATATTGACCAACTACCTCGTGAATATCATCGATTGTCATCTCTTCCGGTGTATCATAGGGCTTACGAAACCGTGAAACATTTCCTTCAGCCCGGATAGCTGACGGTGCTTGAGGAGGCAAGTTTCCAGCAAGTTCATGGTGGCTTAAACGACCGACATGCCAGATCTGAGCAATAATCGTGCCACCTTCCTTATGTACAGCATCTGTTACAGGTTTCCAGCTGTCGATTTGATCTTGAGTATATATTCCAGGAACGCCTGGATTTCCTTTGCCACGAGGGCTGACTACTATTCCTTCAGTAATAATTAATCCGATACCATCCGCAGCTCGTTTTCGATAGTACTCTACTACATCGCCCCCGACTACACCCGTTTCGTTATCGGCAAAACACCGAGTCATCGGAGCCATTGCTGTACGGGTTTCAAGATTCCAGGCTCCTATCTTTACGGGCTCAAATAGCTTTGTATCTGAAGGATTATCCAAGTTTGCCCAATTCCTAGTAGCTGTTGGTAGTCTTATCCAAGCTACAGTTTTACTTTTTTCTTTATCACCTTGACTCATATGAATTCTCTCCTCACCTTTGATTGAACTTTAATTTGTTATTAAATTTAGAATAATCATACTTCTTTTCTGATTTTTTTGTCAATGAAATAACATTATGTAAGTAAACTCCCTTAGAAATCTATATACGTAACTTTCAAAGGAAGCTCCTATTGAAAGCAATGGTGTTATTTTGGTGAAGTGGATATGAAAACAAAAAGAGGCAACTGAGAGTTCTAATTTCACAGTTTCCTCTTATTTATGAAGTATTTCTCGATTATACCTTTTGAGTAAATGTAAGAGGTAGAAAAGCGATAGTATATATCGATTCATCAGCTTCGTTCGGATTTGGGTTAGGTCCTGTAAAAGGAGGAATGATTACTCCATACGTAGCATGGAACTACCTATTTGTTATCTATTCTACTATGTTCACTACCCATTAGTCTTTTATAACAATACAAATATATTTTACAAATTTAGAAGTGTACCATAAATTACCCTACAGGCGCTGGACTTTTGCTCTCATGAAACTCTTTCATAAGCTGCCCAATAATTTCTTTCACTGGCAGGATGCTTTTAATCTCATGTACCCTTGCTCCAGAAAAGACTAATCCGTCCTCAACATCACCGTTCATCGATCGATATAAAGAATCTAGCGTACAAAATTGATAGGAGCAATTCTTCAAGCAATCGTGACATTTATCGATTTTTATTCGATTTCCCTGACTGATTCGACCTGTGAACCGGTTTTTGATCGCTCTTCCTTGTAACCCAACCGTCGTTTTCACCAAATGCGTATCACCTTCTTTGGCATCGACATATTTTTGTTTAAAAGCGATTGGTGCATCGCATTCTTCACTGGCAACAAATCGGGTACCCATTTGAACACCGGATGCCCCTAGACTTTTTGCCTTCGCAAGATCCTTCCCTGTTAAAATTCCTCCTGCTGCGATGACAGGGATCTTTACGGCCGCAGTCACTTCAGGTAGGATTTCGAATAACGGACGGTCGGTTCCAAGGTGTCCCCCCGCTTCACTTCCTTCCACAACAACTGCCGCCGCACCTAATCGTTCAGACAATCTCGCCAATTTCGCTGATGAAACGATCGAGATGACAGGGACCCCATACTCTCTCCCCCAGGCATACATATCACGAGAGATACCAGCACCTGAAACAATAAAATCCACCTTCTCCTCCATCGCAGCCTTCATCTTCTCAGCAAAATCATTCATCGCAAATAACACATTGACCCCAATATAGCCCGTGTGATTGGTTAATTCCCTTGCTTTTCGAATATGGTATCTTAATTCGTCAACAGAGATTCCGGTCCCAGAGATCGTTCCGATACCACCTGCATTTGCAACAGCTGCTGCAAGCTTACTCAATGAAATTCCGACACCCATTCCCCCCTGCAAGATAGGTACCTTTGGTTTCATATCGCCAATTTGTAATGTGAATGCTCTCAACATAACTCCCCCATTTCTAAAATGTAATAAAACTATGTAACAGAACTTCAGATTTTCCATAATATACTAACCACTGACACTACGCTTCATATCATATACCGACCACCCATTTTGAAAAAGACATAGATGTCATTGATCTTTTATGACAGTTGTAATTTTTACTATTATGACGGTTGAAAGGTTAGAAGGCAGCAGGCACAGGGACGGTACTTGGGCTTTCTTCGTTTAGCGAAGCAAAAGAAGCAAGAGGACCCCTTGCTTCCATTAGCAATAATCTTCTAAAAATGACTAAGAAAAAATAAAAGGCACCCATGATAACGGCTTCCGTATCCTATCGCAAAATCGTAAATTACAATTGAAAATGTAGGCTAATTTGTACCTGTATTTGCAGTTAATTTTGTTTCAACAAAATATTAAAAGCTCGGTTTACACACATCTGTGAACCGAGCCATTTTTATTGAGTTTTTTAATTTTTCTTTTTTTACTAACGCCTCCGTTATTTGAATAAAGATTTTTTTAATCATTTCTCTCGGTTTATCAATTCAAATGACTCTTCAAAATCATCCCATTTTACATTAACTTTGATAACCTCTTCCTCTTGTACTTTTGCCCCAGTGCTAGAACCACTCGTTGAAAACGTAATGTCATTAGGGGGTTCATCAAACTCCCTACTCCTACTACCTCCTTTAGCCCTTGCATCATAAAAAAACTCTAGATTTTCTATTGATTGGATATCTTCAACTGAACCTTTGTAAGTTATTCTAAATTCATAATTGGCTTCATTAGAATATGTGGTTACTCCTTCTTCTTCACCCCATATTTCCGCCCCTTCGTAAATATATTCAGCCTCCCAAAACTCACCTTCACCAATAAACGTGTACTCATAGTTAGTCACTTCTTCATTCGAACATCCAGCTAGTATCATAATCATTATAGATATTGAAGTTATAAATAGATTTTTCATCTCTATTCCCCCCTAAGAAATAAATTTATCTCTTATACCTTATCATGTAACAATAATACTTTGGTTAATAATTGGTAATTACTTTTTAAACAAACCTACCCTTTAACGCAATAGGAGCCGCCACATTCGACAGCCCCTTGTTAAGCTATTGCACCCGTTACTTCAAGAAGTAAAACTCATTTTGTTAAATTAATTATACATTTTTTGCAACAATCTTATTTACAGCATGACAATGCCTAATGTTATTGTCATGTTCATCTTCGAATTGATAAGAACGGTACATTTCTATTGACCAATCAAAATATATCTTTTTTATCTCACCTTCATGAAATATACCTTTAACATAAGGTTTTAAATCTTCAGGTATTTCAACCTCATCCGTAAAAACAACAATAATGTTGTATCCTCCTTTTTGAGTTCCTTCTTTCATTCTCTCAATAATATTTGACCAATTATTCCTTTCTATGAAATGAAACAAACCGTGTGAAATAATTAAGTCATATGTACAGTTAAACTCGAATTTAGTTGCATCTCCAACAGATGCATTTAGATTCTTTAGATTGAGCTTTTTCTTAACTCGATTAATCTTATCTATCCCTGCGGTTGATATATCTATAGCATCAACGAGGTGTCCTAATCTTGCCAAGTAGATTGCATGCCTTCCATCTCCACAACCAAGGTCAAGTATTTTTGAATTCTCATTTAATTGTATACTTACATCTATAACTTCTTGGCTTGGCTTTCCAAATGTCTCGACTTCATCATCCAAATAGGCTCTTTCCCAAAACGGCTCCATTATTTCTCCCCCATACTTACTTTTTTTCATTAAAGTATATCATCTCTTATTAAACTCTACTGCTCTTTCGTATTATAAGGTTAGCCAGATAAGAAAATATTTCTGGTTGACCTTTTTTTATATGGTCTTATTATAACAGTAGCCAGGGTAGAACGTAACTGCTCGTGGGGCATTGATCCCGTCAACTAAACCG